>CAJWVP010000221.1 GCA_913048145.1 uncultured Rhodospirillaceae bacterium | reverse complement strand
GAGCGGTGAGATCCAGCTCACGGATGCCTTGGCAAAAACCATTGGCGATACGGCGTTTCACGGCCTCCGGTTTGATGGCCGGCGGTTTGACTGCGGGACCAAAATCGGTTTTGTCGCCGCCAACGTCGCCTTCGCAGTCGCCCGCGACGAACTGAACGGCGACGTCCGCGAAATTATTCAATCGATCCTGTAGTCCGCTTTCCCTTTATCTAAGGAGACTTTCCTCAATGCGTGTTGCGATGATCGGCACCGGATATGTAGGCTTGGTTTCCGGTGCCTGTTTTTCCGAATTTGGGGTCGACGTGGTTTGTGTCGACAAGGATGATTCCAAGATTGCCACTTTGGAAGCCGGCAAGATGCCCATCTACGAGCCGGGTCTGGAAGATCTAGTAGCGAAGAACGTTGAGGCGGGTCGCCTGTCATTCACCACGAACCTCCCGGACGCCGTAAAAAACGCTGATGCGGTGTTCATCGCCGTCGGCACTCCTAGCCGGCGCGGCGACGGACACGCTGACCTCTCCTATGTCTTCGTCGCCGCTAAGGAGATCGCCGAAGCCGTTGACGGCTATACGGTGGTGGTGACCAAGTCGACCGTACCCGTGGGTACCGGTCGAGAGGTGGAGGAAATCATTGCTAAAGCGCAACCCAACGCCGACGTAGACGTGGTATCCAATCCGGAGTTCCTCCGCGAAGGCTCTGCAATTGAGGACTTCATGCGTCCCGACCGCGTCGTCATTGGCACCAAGAGCGAACGGGCCCAGAACGTGATGCGGAGCCTCTATCGCCCCCTCTACCTGACCGAAACCCCCATCGTGTTCACTTCACGCCAGACGTCGGAGCTGATCAAGTACGCCGCGAACACCTTCCTAGCGACAAAGATTACCTTCATTAACGAGATCGCCGATCTCTGTGAAGTCGTCGACGCCGACGTCCAGGATGTAGCTCGGGGGATCGGTCTGGACGGTCGTATTGGCCGCAAGTTCCTGCATGCGGGACCGGGTTACGGCGGCTCGTGCTTCCCGAAAGATACCCTGGCCCTGGTCAAAACAGGGGCTGATGTGGAACGGCCCTTGCGGATTGTGGAGACGGTCGTCGACATCAATACCAAGCGCAAGTCGCGCATGGCCGACAAGATCATCGAAACCTGCGGCGGCGTCGACGGCAAGACCATCGCCATCCTGGGTGTAACCTTTAAGCCGAACACAGATGACATGCGCGACTCGCCTAGTCTGGACATCGTTGCCGGTCTGCAAGACGCGGGCGCCACCATCCGGGCCTATGATCCGGAGGGCATGGAGGAAGCAGAAGCCATGATGGCGAATGTAACCTGGTGTGCGGACGCTTACGAAACCATGTGGGGCGCTGACGCGGTAAGTATCATCACTGAATGGAACCAGTTTCGGGCCCTTGACCTGGAGCGTGCCAAGGGCCTCCTGAAAGCCCCGGTGATGATCGATCTTCGCAATATCTATGATCCCGAAGACATGGCCTCAGCTGGTTTTACTTACGTGTCTGTGGGGCGCGCCCGAGTGGATGC
Organism: uncultured Rhodospirillaceae bacterium; assembly: GCA_913048145.1. GTDB lineage: Bacteria > Pseudomonadota > Alphaproteobacteria > Rhodospirillales > Casp-alpha2 > UBA3470. Next base: position 3,682 of record CAJWVP010000221.1, on the reverse strand, counting down.
GCCATGACCCTGGCGACGCGGCTCGATCCGACGATCCTCCGCGAATACGACATCCGCGGTATCATCGGCGAAAACATCGGTGAGACTCAGTTCCGGGCCATCGGCCGGGCGTTCGGTTCGCAGCTTCGCGCCGAAGGCGGTGAAAGCGTTGCTATCGGCTACGACGGGCGTCTAAGTTCGCCAACCCTGGAAGCGGCGGTGATCGAAGGCCTTGCGCAGGCCGGGGTCCGGGTCCTTCGAGCCGGACGTGGGCCCAGCCCCATGTGTTATTTTGCGGACCAACACCTTGGGACGGATGCGGCGGTCATGGTTACTGGGTCACACAACCCGCCTGACTACAACGGGATCAAGATGACCATGCTTGGCCGGGCCTTTTATGGTGCCGACATCCAGGCCCTGGGCGCGCGGGTCAGCGCCGGTGACTACGCTGAGGGTAATGGCGAAATCGTCAACGCATCGGTGTTCGATGCCTATGTGGATCGCCTGATGCAAGGTTTTGCTGGCGACAAGGATTTGAGCGTGGCCTGGGATCCAGGAAATGGTGCTGCCGGAGAGGTGGTGACGGCCCTAGTAGCGCGGCTGCCGGGCCGGCATACGATCATCAACGGTGATATCGACGGCCGGTTTCCTAATCACCATCCGGACCCCACGGTGGAGTCCAATCTGGATCAGTTGAAGGCAGCCGTTGTGGAACATGGCTGCGACCTTGGTCTGGCGTTTGATGGCGACGGCGATCGGATTGGGGTCATTGACGGGCAGGGGCGCGTTCTTTGGGGGGATCAGATCCTAGTGATCTTGGCCCGTCCCGTCTTGGCCGAGATCCCAGGTGCCACCATCATTTGCGACATCAAGGCCAGCCAATTGTTTCAGGACGAGATCACGCGCCTTGGCGGGAACCCGTTGCTGTGGATGACTGGACATTCGCACTTGAAAACCAAGCTGGCGGAGACCGGTGCGCCACTGGCCGGGGAGATGAGCGCGCATATCTTCTTCAACCACCGCTACTATGGCTATGACGACGCCGTCTATTCGGCCGTACGCTTGTTATCGATCCTGCACGACGGCACGGAGAGCCTAGCGGAAATTCGAGATTCTCTGCCAGCATACGTCAATACGCCGGAAATCCGCTTTGAATGCGCCGAGAACCGTAAGTTCGAGGTCATCGACGAAGTCCAAGAACGGTTGCGGGGTGGGCACGACTATACTGTCAACGATATTGACGGGGTGCGCGTAGAAAACGCCGATGGCTGGTGGCTTTTACGGGCCTCCAACACACAAGCTGTTTTAGTGGCGCGGTGCGAATCTAAGGATAAGGCTGGCCTAGCGCGGCTCAAAAAGACCCTTGCGGCGCAACTCCGCAAGAGCGGAATCGAGCCGCCGGTATTTTAGAATTCGGGGATCGGTAAGGAGATTAATTGGGATTCGCTGAGGCGAATTCCACGCCGTCCTTTATGCGCAATTCCATGCAGGGGCGGTTCTTCCGCTCTAAAATACGACACGCTGCATAGGCCGTGCGTTTGCCCAGGCCATGAATGCGCGATCGATACAAAGTGCGTCCGCGCCGCGTTTTCAACGGCACGATTTGGATCACGCCAGCGCCGAGGTATTTAGTGGCCAAATCCATGGCGATATGCGCCGACTCGCGGGCTTGCGCGTAGCGATTGTAGGCGCCGACCTGGACCCCCCACCGCGTCTTCGATGATTTGTTTGTAGCCTTGGCGGTCTTCGTCGGTTTACGGTTTGGTTTCGCCTTCGCGATTTGTGGCTCGGCAGGGCCGTCGATGATGCGGAACCCCTTGTTCAGTAGCCGGGTCATAAGCTTGTTGCGGTGTTTGGAGCTGTTGCCGCCGAAAATCACGCCGATGATTCGCGTATCCCGGCGCTTCGCCGAGGCGGCAAGGTTGAACCCCGACGAACGGATGTAGCCGGTTTTGATGCCGTCGGCACCTTCATAGGAGATAAGCAGCTTGTTATGGTTACTGTGCTTTCGCCCGGCGTAGTAAAAATGCGTGCGCGCAAAGTAATGATAGAACTTGCCATGCCGATGGATCAGGACCTGGGCTAGGCGGGCCATGTCCCGCGCCGTACTCAATTGACCGCGATGCGGTAAACCCGAGGCATTGCGGAACGTGGTCCGGTTCATGCCGATCTGGCGAGCTAGAGCGGTAGCGGCTAGAGCGAAATTCCGTTCCGTCTTGTGCATGTTTTCGGCAACTACAACAGCCACGTCGTTGGCGGATTTGGTCACCAGGGCTAAGACGGCATCTTCAACGCTGATGGTCTGACCCGCACGCAGGCCCAACTTGGATGCGGGTTGCCGGGCGGCGCGACGAGATACCTTCAGGCGCGAGCGCAGGGTCCATTTCTTCGCATCCAAGGCCTCGAACACCATGAATAGGGTCATCATCTTGGTCAGCGATGCCGGGTAGTTCCGTGTGTCCACATTTGTGCCATGGACAATCTCGCCGGTCTTCGCATTGACGACGATGGACGCGTATTTGGCGCTGGCGTTGTGGGTGGCAGTGAGGATTAATAAGATCAGAAGCAGGGTTGCAAAGCCGGTGCGGGCGATACCGCGAGGGTCAAAAATGCGCCGCAATGCCCGGCTATTAACCAGAATGTCCATCATGCCTCTCATCATAGCGCCCTTTATGTTGCGGCACCATATGTATCGCGTCGAGATTTAATCACGAAAACGCCCTCACCTCTTAATAACTTTTGCAGTCGGATCAATTGCTTCTACCGGCATCCTAATAAAAAAGGGTTAATTTCTTAAAATCGTGTTGAATAGGGTCACGGCACGCGAGGGTAGCGGTGAATGAGCTAAAAATATGGCAACGCAGCATTTTAACGAATTTCGATCTTTATAATGTTAAAGTTTTTAACAAATGACACAAAAAATGGTAGAAATATTGTGCAATGCAGCAAAATATCTCTTGCCCAACGTTAAATATGGGATTACGGTGTCGATTATATTGCAATGCAGCAAATACAAATGGCTAACACCAATTAACAAAAGCCCCCTATGAGCCCAGGTTCAGATAACCATGGAGATCATGATGACCGCCAAGAAGACTAACCGTAACGCGAAGCCGGCGAAACCCGCTGCCATGGAACCGACCGAAACGATTGAAAGCACGGTTGCAGCCAGTAAGAAGAAAATTGTCGTTAAGGCAAGCGTTGAGGCCGCCACCAAACGCGTCAACAAGGCTATCGCTATGAGCAAGGAGCAGGTCAACGCCGCCGCGAAGGCCGGCACTCAAGTGTTGAAGAGTTACGAAGACGTGGTCGGGTTCGGCAAGGAAAGCATCGACGCTGTCGTCACTGCCAACGTAATCTTAATGAAGGGTCTGCAGGAACTGAATACGCAATTCTTCGGCATCACTACATTCTCCTTGGAGAAGAGCGCGGAAGCAACCAAGAAACTGTTCACCTGCAAGACCCCGGAAGAATTTTTCGCTCTTCAGAACGATCTGGCGAAAGCCAACTACGATGACGTACTCGTTGAGTTCCAGAAGATGTCGAATCTCTCGGTTAAGGTCGCCGATGATTTCTTCGCCCCCATCGGCAAGCAGGTGGATGCGGCGGTGGAGAAAATCACTAAGCAGCTTGTCGCCTAATCGTTTGTTTCCCTCCCTAAGACGATTGAGGGCGGGCTCGATTGCCCTGTTGTGCCTCCCCC
>CAJWVP010000220.1 GCA_913048145.1 uncultured Rhodospirillaceae bacterium | reverse complement strand
CCACTCGGCTGGCCTCGACGAAACTATCGGTCGTCGCCAAAAGCTCGGCCAGGATATCGTCGGGCACCAGACCCTCGACACTGACGTAGCCCTTTTCGAAATAGTGCTCGCGCTGAGCCTGGTTCAGAGCCCGTGCCGGATGGGACAGAATTTCTTCAGGTTTCATGCGCGCGCTCCCTGCTTGCGTTCCAACATGGGCAAACACCTTACACGGTTGTCCGTCCGCGGGGAAGCGGCGGCGATACAATTGCCCCTTGAGGCCCATGTCCGTCTTAACGATGTGATTCGTGAGCCCACTTTGCAATTCGCCTTTCGCGTCATCGATGTTTGGGGCCTATTTTTACTTAACGCGGCAAAGGCCTGATGGATAACATACAGCTATTTAATAAATTTGGCTTGCGCCTTCGTATGGGTCGCTAGAATCGGCACCTCGGATTCCTCCATCATTATCTCCTCGCGGGCGAAATGGGTTTTCGTTAAATCCTCCCGCTCGCAGATCAGATAGCTTGCGATGGTATTCGCCCCGCGGTGCTTGCCAATGTCCTGAATGATCGCGCTCAGGCGTTTTTAGTCCGCGTCCAAGAGCTCGTTCCCGACACTCCATTCCGATTGCCCCGCCAGGGTGCTCATGGAGGGGCGCTTTCTTGGCCGTGGGTGTGGTTATACGGCCGCTCTAAGCCATCCATCCTGCACCGTAATTGTCTTGGATTAAGTGTTTCAAAGGCGCCAAAACCAGGTCGCCACGGCCTCCGCCTAACGATATGGTGACAATCAGCAGATTGGGGGCACAGCCAATGACGGAAGGCATTCACCTGAACCTGGACCGTGAATTGGCGATCTTAACCATTGATCGCCCAGGCGCCCAAAATGCCATGGATATACAAACGATCGCAAATTTTGGTGACATTGTGGCACAAATTGAGGCCAATGACGCGATCGCCGCAATAGTGTTAACGGGCGCCGGTGGGGTGTTCTGTGCGGGCGCCGATCTTCACGAAATGGCCAATACGAACGCCGCCTACAAACCTTGGGCTGGCGCAGCTGGCCCCCTGTCGAGACGCTGTGCCAAACCGGTGATCGCCGCAGTGGAAGGCCATGCCGTCGCGGGCGGCCTGGGTTTGGCTTTGTGGGCAGACCTGCGCGTCGCCAGCGAGACCGCCGTGTTCGGTGTCTTTTGCCGGCGATTCGGGGTGCCCATGTCGGACGGCACACCGACCCGCCTACCAGCCGTCGTCGGCCGAGCGCGCGCTTTGGACATGTTGTTGACTGGTCGGCCGATGGCCGCCGATGAGGCGGGGCGAGTAGGCCTGGCGGACCGGGTGGTGCCCGCCGGTAAGGCGCTAGACGCCGCCAAGGCATTGGCCCGGGAAATTTCCGCGTTCCCGCCCCTGGCCATGGCCGCAGACCGGGCCGCGGCTTGGGCGGCTTTCGACGGCGGCGAGGCGGCGCGCCTGATTGAAGAGGAAAGAGGCGCTCAGGCCGCCAAGGCCCAAGAGGCCACTATCGGCGCGGCGCGGTTCAAGGCCGGCGAGGGACGTGGCGGCTCGGTGCCGGGAAAGGCTTCTAAGTCAGAGGGTAAGCCCACTGGGCTGAGGCGCCCTTCACAGCAAGGGCCAGGAAAATCACGCAAATCAAACCCCGGGGCTTAGGCCGAAACGCGGCGAACCATGCCGCCGAGATCGCGTCCGCCAAACACATGGACGTGGAAATGCGGCACCTCCTGGCGGCCATCATCGCCATGGTTGGCGAGCATTCGATAGCCAGTTTCGACGACGCGCGCATCGCGGGCCACCTGTCCGACGACCCGGAAAAACTCAGAAATCTCAGCATCGCTGGCGTTTTCAGAGAAGTCATCCATAGAAACATATGGGCCCTTGGGGATAACCAGGATATGGACGGGCGCCTGAGGCTGAATGTCTTTGAAGGCCAGAGCATGGTCGTTCTCATAGACTTTGTCACAGGGCAATTCGCCGCGCAAAATTTTTGCGAATACGTTATCGTTATCGTAGGCCATTGGGTCAATCCTCTAGGGTCGGAGTGGTAGCACGGGATGTCTTTTCAATGATGCCGGAAGTGCCGAACCGGGTCTCCAGCTCAGCCCAGACTTGATCCGGCGTGATGCCCTGGTCAGCCCAGAGCACCAGAAGGTGATACAGGAGATCGCCGCTTTCCGCGATTACCTCGTCCCGGCCTTCGCTGAGCGTAGCCACGCATACCTCGATGGCTTCTTCTCCGAACTTGCGGACGATCTTGGCGCGGCCGTCAGCATAAAGCTTCGCTGTGTAGGATTCGCGAGGATCGGCGCCGCGCCGGCTGGCGATAACCTCATACAGTTGGTCGATGGTGGGGCTGCTGTCGGCCATGGTTGTCTCCGCTCAATTTCGCTTTAGGGCGCCTGTGGGGCGTCGCGCACGGGCACCCCGGACGCCGCCATATGCGCCTTAGTTTGGCCAATGGTAAAGATGCCGAAATGGAAAATCGAGGCCGCCAGAACGGCAGAGGCGTGGCCTTTGGTGATCCCTTCGACCATGTGATCGAGTGTGCCAACCCCGCCTGAGGCGATCACCGGGATGGGCACGGCGTCGGAAACCGCGCGCGTCAGCGGTATGTTGAGGCCCTGTTTGGTGCCGTCACGGTCCATGGACGTTAGCAGTATTTCTCCTGCGCCATACGCGGCCATCCGCTGCGACCACTGGACGGCATCAATGCCCGTCGGCTCGCGACCTCCATGGGTGAAAATTTCGAACTTCCCAGGTCCAATGCTTTTAGCATCGACGGCAATAACAATGCATTGCGCGCCAAATTTTTCCGCTGCCTCACGCACGAAGTCGGGGTTCTTCACGGCCGCGGTATTTACGGACACCTTGTCGGCACCGGCCAACAGGAGTTTGCGGACGTCCTCAATGGTGCGAACGCCGCCGCCGACGGTCAGCGGCATGAAGCATTGTTCCGCCGTGTTGCCGACGACGTCGTAAATAGTTTCGCGGTTTTCGTGACTAGCGGTGATGTCGAGGAACGTAAGTTCGTCCGCACCGGCGGCGTCATACACCCTGGCCTGTTCCACCGGGTCGCCAGCATCCACCAGATCGACAAAATTGACGCCCTTTACGACGCGACCGCCGGCGACGTCCAAGCAAGGGATGACCCGCGCCTTCAACATCGCGCGTCTCCCGCCAACAAGGCCGTGGCCGCGGCGACGTCGATGTGGCCGTCGTACACAGCCCGCCCACTGATGACACCCTCCAGGCGGTCACCGGCAGCCGCCTTGACGGCCGCCAGATCGGCGATGGACGACACGCCGCCGGACAGGATAACTGGGATCGAGACGGCATCGGCAAGGGCCAATGTGGCGTCAATATTTGGACCCTGCATGGCCCCATCACGAGTGATGTCCGTGTATATCAAGGCGGCCGCGCCGGCGTCTTCGAATTGCCGGGCCAGGTCCAAGGCGCTGATTTCCGCCGTTTTAGCCCAGCCCTCGACGGCGACGTAACCGTCCTTGGCGTCGACGCCAAGAGCCACCTGGCCCGGGTAGGCGCGGCAAGCGTCGCGCACTAGCGTCGGGTCACGGACGGCGGCCGTTCCTAAAATTACCCGGGCGACACCCTTGTCTAACCACATCGCGATGGTCTCGCGGTCGCGGATGCCCCCGCCCAACTCCACCGGGATGGAAATCGCCTGGAGAATAGCGTCAACCGCACTGCCGTTGACCGGACGGCCCTCGAAAGCACCGTTTAGATCAACAAGATGTAGCCATTTGCAACCTTCCGACTCGAACGTGGCCGCCTGGCTGGCGGGATTATCATTGAAAACCGTCGCGGCCTCCATCTCGCCCCGGAGAAGCCGGACGCAGTGACCGTCCTTCAGATCAATAGCAGGAAAAAAGATCATAGCAATGTCTCGGGGTGGGCGTTCATGGGGCCCAACTGAGGAAATTTTTGATTAACTTTAAGCCTGTAGCCTGACTTTTCTCTGGGTGAAATTGGGTGCCGAACAGGTTGTCCCGGCCAACCGCAGCGGTCACCGGCCCACCATAGTCGGTGGACGCGAGGATATCGGCGGAATCCGTGCACACCATATGATAGGAGTGGACGAAATAGGCGTGAGTGCCATCATCGAGGTCCTTAAGAACGGGATGGCGGGTTTCTGCAAATGTGAGTTCGTTCCAACCCATATGGGGTATTTTGAAAGTGGTATCTTTAGGTTTGATGGCATCGACTTCGCTTTCCAACCAGGCAAAACCATCGGTGACACCGTGCTCCAAGCCGCGGGCCGCCATGAGCTGCATGCCAACACAAATTCCGAGGAACGGTCGGCCACCCTCGCGGACGGCGCGGTGAACGGCGTCAGGCATTCCATCTACGGCAGTCAAACCGCGCTTGCAATCTGCAAAGGCACCTACGCCCGGCAGGACGACACGATCGGCCGCAGCCACCTGATCGGGGTCTGCAGTGACGGTGATGGTCATGGACAAACCGGCTTCCGCAACGGCCCGTTCGAACGCCTTGGCGGCAGAACGCAGGTTTCCCGATCCATAGTCGACGATACAGACGCTCATAGCATGTATCGGGAGGTATTTTTAGGGGGCGTCGCCGTGTCCCGGAGATAGTTGTAAAGTGCATCATCCGAAGCCTTGCCAGTGGTGATGCCATCTTCGACAAATCCACCGAGTTCCAAATAGTAGCGACGCACGTCGTTGGCAAGTATGCCAACCATGACCAACCAACCCATAATTAGGATTGTTTGGCCGGCCAGCGCGAGACCGATGACATTGGTGATAATGGCAATGCCCAAAGGGATCACTAACAAGGCAATAGCCGCCAGCCAGTGGCGGTGCCACAATGCCCAAAAGATGTTGAACAAGAATGCCGGCCAACTAAACCCCTCCTTGACCACAACGACGTCGCGATCGAAGTCAAGGCCGTGGCGGCGGATATGTACGCTGTAGGTTCTCATGGTTCGCATCCAAGGGCGTTCAACACACGGCGCGTGTGCCGGGCCAGCTAAAGCGAGCCGCCCAATGTCCCCTTCGTCGACGGCACGTCCTCCGCCTTGCGGGGGTCGATGGTAATTGCGTTGCGCAATGCCCGCGCCAGCGCCTTGTAACAAGATTCGATAATATGATGGTTATTTTCACCATATAAGTTTTCTATGTGCAGCGTGATACCAGCGGCCTGCGCGAATGCCTGAAACCACTCCTTGAACAATTCTGTGTCCATGTCGCCCAATTTTGATTGG
>CAJWVP010000219.1 GCA_913048145.1 uncultured Rhodospirillaceae bacterium | reverse complement strand
GCTTTTTTGGTACGCATGGTTGCGACGAGGGCGGCGGCACCCGGCGTGATACGGATAGTCGCGAGCGCGTCATTTAGCGCGCTTTCGCTCAGGCCTTTCAGCATCGCAACACGTTTCTTGATGGCGGCGTCGAATTCCAGTTCACCGGCCATGGCGCGCGCGGTTATGTCCGCGATAGCTTCATCGATGCCATATGTGGCCGCCAGCTCGTCCAGCATTTCATTCTCGATGATGGTCGATTCCATGTCGGCGACCAGCAGTTCCTCGCCGCCAACGGTGGTTTCCGCTATTTCGCGATGTCGGACGCGGACAGCCAGGCACCACGGTAGGAACGCTGGATATTGCTTCACGTCAGCCACCAGGTCGAACAATTGGGCAGGTGTGTAAGGCAGCACCCGTTTCTCAGCATGCGTTGGCATAGCGCCTTATGGACTCCTGCTTCCTGAGGGTCAACAATGCAACAAACGTGATCAGGAGTATGCTTTTGTTCCGTCGCCGTCCCCGCCGCCGCCGGGAACCCGTGGCAGAAATGCGCGAACTCGAGATTTTGAGGATGGGTCGTAGAGGAGACGGCATCGCGGATCTAGCCGACCGGTCAGTTTACGTTCCCTATGCGCTACCCGGCGAAACCGTCCGCGCAGAAGTGCGCGGCGAACGAGGCCGTTTGCTGGAGGTCCTGGCCCCGGCCGCCAACCGCGTGCAGGCGCCGTGTCTGCATTTTGGTTGTTGTGGCGGTTGCGCGATCCAGCATATAGCCGATGTCGACTATCGGGCATGGAAGCTAGATATGGTCCGCACGGCCTTGTCGCGACGCGGCTTGGCGGCGGACGTCCCGGACCTGTTAGACGCACACGGTGCAGGGCGACGGCGTGTCAGCGTTCACGCTCGGGGCCAAGGTGGTCGCGTATTCGTCGGGTTCATGCGGGTACGCGGCCATCAGCTTCGCGCCGTCGATCACTGCATGCTACTCACCCCCGGCCTCCACTCGGTATTCGATATGAGCGCGAGCATGGCGGCGGCCCTTGATCTGGAAAATGGTGAGGTCAATCTGCACTGGACCGAAACCGAAAATGGTCTGGATTGTGACCTTCGTCATGCTGGCGATCTTTCCTATGATCGCCAGGTCGCACTGGCTGACGCGGCCCATGAATATGACCTGGCGCGGGTGACCTGGAACACCGATATCGTGGTCGAAAGACGAGCACCCTATCTGCATATGGGGTCGGCGCAAGTGGTTGCCGCGCCGGGCGGCTTTCTTCAGGCGACGGCGGCCGGCGAGGAGATGCTGAGCGACTTGGTTCTGAGCTCTTTGATCGATGTGCAACATATCGCGGACCTCTACTGCGGGATTGGTCCATTTGCATTGCGGTTGGCGCAAACGGCACGGATTTATGCAGCTGATGGGAACGCTGACGCTGTCGCCGCCCTTGACCGTGCGGCCCGCCATACACCGAACCTGAAGCCAGTGACGGCGGCCGTCCGGGACCTAGCCCGTGACCCTCTGACGCCGGTGGAATTGTCAGACTTCGAAGCCGTCATTTTCGATCCGCCGCGCGCCGGTGCCCATAACCAGGCCAAGGCTCTAGCGGATGCGGATGTGCCCTTAGTGATTGCGGTCTCATGCGATCCCGGGACATTCGCCCGTGACGCCCGCGCCTTGGTTGATGGGGGGTATGGCCTGGATTGGGTGTGCGCTGTCGATCAATTTCGGTATACTGCGCACGTGGAAATCGTTGGGGTCTTCCGGCGTCCCGCATAACCTGGCGACTTATGACATATTGCGTTATGACCAAAAGCACGCGCCACACCAAGCCATCGCCGCCATCCGCCGACGCCATCGTCGACGCAGCCATCGCCTTGGCCGCACGGGACGGTTGGGCGCGGGTTCGCATGATGCATGTGGCGATGCATTTCGGCGTCCCGCTGGCCCAAATTCATGATCGGTTTCGCGACATGGACGACATTGCGGATGCCTGGTTCACACGTGCGAGCCAAACCTTGGCGGTGCCCACAAAGCGTGGTTTTGCGAAAAAGCCGGCCAAAGACCGGCTGTTTGAGGTGATCATGCGCTGGCTTAATGCGCTGGCAGCGGAGCGCCAGGTCAGTGCCCAGATCATCAGACAGAAACTCTATCCATCCCATCCCCATCATTGGATTCCCATGGTGTTCAGCCTATCGCGACTGGTTCATTTGATCCTGGACGCGGCCATGATCGACAGCTACGGCCGGCAACGCCAGGCCGATGAATTAGGCGGTTCCATGCTGGTCCTAGCGACTTTGTGGGTATGGGCGGGAGACGATACGCCGGGACAAGAGCGCACCCAGGCGTTTCTGGCGCGCCGCTTGGAACAAGGCGATTGCATGATGGCGCGGATGTTTGCCACACCATCCGACTAGCTGTTTGCGCGGTCCGCCGGTGAATGCCGATCGTCTATTGCCGTGTGTCCCCCACACCTTCATAGCGGGACGTACCGGGGACGTAGAGATCTAACAAGGTCTCGCCGAGGCGCTTGCTGTTTGGATTTTCCAGCCACAGCCGAACCAGATGGCGTTTGTGATTGGCGTCATCCTCGAAGGCGGTCCGCGAATGAAGTGCGGTAAAGTTATTGAAGAACAATATCTCCCCTAAGCCGATGTTGATGGACATCTGGAGTTCTGGGCGGGCGACGATGGCGTCAATGACATCCAGGGCCTCGATCTCCCTATCCATCAGCTCCATGCCCTCGTGGCGGACCCATTCGATAGGATTGCGGTTGTAGCAGCTATGCAATAGTCCGTTGTGAAATGCAAAAACGGGAATGCGATCAGGGGACAAGGGATGCTCGCCCGCCGGATGTTGGCCCCGCCGGTGATGATAGAAGCCACGTTCTAGGATCGTTAGCACATCCGGCCGTTCGTCTGCGATAATATTATAAAGGGTAATGGCGCTGACCAGGATCGTCTCGCCGCCCCACGCGGCTTCGCCCAACCCGAGAAGGCCTGAGATATCTGCGCCGTCCGAATGGAATGGTAATAGATCGGCACTTTGGTAGCCCCGCGATGTGTGGGAATAGGGTTTGTCTGCATTTACCACATCGACGACCCAGTCCCCCTCGTAGTTTTGAATCTTGATTTCCCCGATATGCGACGCGATCACCCCGTAGGCGGCGACGTTCATGTCGTAGCTGTGATCATCCACGGGCCATCCTTCAACAATGGCAAACCCGGCGCCATCTTCGATATCAGCGTAGGCCTTAGCCAACATCGGCCTGGAAACCTGGAGATCGAAGTCCGTTTTCCGCCATTCGTAATGTGGCCGGCCTTCTGCGAGGGCGGCCCGGGCGGCAGTCTCTATCTCGTTGATCATTGCCGAATCAAGTAGGTAGTGGGGCTTGGGTGCCGAGGACAAATCCGCCGCCGTCCAGTTGCACGGCTCGTCAATTGGTATTTGGGGCCGGTTTTCGCTCATCTGGCGTTCTCCGCAGCGCGTTGCCTAGCTGCCCGACACTTCCAATGCGGCTTGCCGGGCGGCTCGCAATGCCTGGAAATCATCGTCCGCATGATAGCTGGACCGTGTCAATGGGGTTGATGCCACATGCAGGAAGCCTTTAGCGAGGCCGATGCGTTTGTATTCGGCAAACTCGTCCGGTGTCACGAAGCGGTCGATGGGCGCGTGGCGCAGGGTTGGCGAGAGATATTGACCGATAGTCAGGAAATCTACGTCGGCGGAGCGAAGATCGTCCATGACCTGCAGGACCTCCGTCTTCTCCTCACCCAAACCGACCATGATTCCGGATTTGGTGAACACCATGGGGTCCAGCTCCTTCGCCCGTGCCAGAATCTTCAAGGAATGGAAATACCGCGCGCCCGGCCGGATCGTGGGATACAGACGCGGTACGGTCTCCAGATTGTGGTTGAAGACATCGGGCTTAGCGGCGATGACGTTTTCCAGCGCGCTATCGGGTTTGTCGCGGAAATCTGGCGTCAAAATCTCCACCGTTGTGTCCCGCGAAGTCTCGTGGATGCGGTTGATACATTGAACAAATTGTTCGGCGCCGCCGTCGTCCAGGTCGTCGCGGTCCACGGACGTGATCACCACGTGGCGCATTCCCATCTTAGAGACGGAAATAGCCAGATTCTCGGGCTCCATGGGGTCAACCATGTTGGGTTTGCCTGTGGCCACGTTGCAGAATGCGCAGGCCCGGGTGCAAATATCGCCCAGGATCATCACCGTGGCGTGCCGTGCCGACCAACATTCGCCGATGTTGGGGCACGCGGCCTCCTCGCAGACCGTATGCAGATTAGCTTCGCGCATGAGTTTGCGCGTCTCGTTGTATTCTTGTGAGTTGGGCGCTTTGACGCGGATCCAATCGGGTTTCCGCTGCACCGGATTGGGCGTGTTCTTGGCCTTTTCCGGGTGCCGAAGGCGATCCCCTTTACGGGGTAGATTTTCAACGCTACTCATGGTTTTAAGATAGGTTCCCACGCCCGATTTGTCATAGTGTTGGTGTTACGTTCCAACAGCCGGTTGTAAGCGCTGCGCAAGCGAGCTAAATCTTCGTCGGGTAGCTTGAAACCGAGCGGAATGCCGATCCCGTTTGCCCGGTAGAGGACGACTTCTTGATCGGTAAAGCGAGTACTTGTCATGGTGGCCTACATGTGTATCACGCGGTCATAAGCGTCGAGTACTGACTCGTGCATCATCTCAGATAGCGTCGGATGCGGGAAGACCGTGTGCATGAGGTCTTCTTCCGTGGTCTCAAGACCCATTGCGATCACGTAGCCCTGGATCAGCTCGGTAACCTCGGCGCCGACCATGTGCGCACCCAGAAGCTCTCCCGTCTTCTTGTTAAAGATGGTTTTGATCATGCCATCTGGTTCGCCAAGCGCGATGGCCTTCCCGTTGCCGATGAAGGAGAAGCGACCGATCTTGACCTCGTGACCAGCCTTTTTTGCATTGGCTTCCGTTAGGCCGACGCTGGCGACCTGTGGGTGGCAATAAGTGCAGCCCGGAATATGCTCTTTTTTCATAGGATGCGTATCCAGGCCGGCGATATTCTCGATACAAATGACACCCTCGTGCTCGGCCTTGTGGGCCAGCATGGGCGGGCCGGCGACGTCGCCGATGGCGTAAACGCCGGGTTCGGCCGTGCGGCTGTGGCCGTCGATGACAATGCAGCCCCTATCGGTCTTCACTTTGGTAGTTTCTAGCCCGATGTCCTCGATGTTACCAACGACCCCGACAGCTGAGATCACCCGGTCGACGGGGATCTGTTGCGTCTTGCCTTTCGAATCCTC
>CAJWVP010000218.1 GCA_913048145.1 uncultured Rhodospirillaceae bacterium | reverse complement strand
TACGGTATGGATCTCCAACGGTTTGCCGGCTTCGACGGCGATAGCTGCACGGGTTTCCATGTAATTCTCCCAAAACAAAAGTGTTTTATTACGATAATTATGCCGTTCTTGCGCGGTCGACACAATGCGGTGTTTGCTACTGCTGCGCTGGCTGCATAAGGGTGCCTGTGGGATTGAAGGCGGGAGCCTTGGTGAAGGTGGCTGGAAACATGATGCGGGCGATGTCGATCCTGAGCCGATCGCCACCGGTGGCGCCGTTCAGATAGGCAAGGGCGACGGGTTTCCCGACGCGGAAACCAAAAGCCGCAGAGGTGGTTTTTCTGATGACGTCGCTCGAGCGCAAGTACTCGGTCAAACTTTAGGCGACCCGTCATCAACGCGGACATCGACTGGGCTCCCGGACGCAGGAATTCCTGGGACAAATCCCCTAAACGCGTTTATCCTGCGCCTCTTCAAGGATCAGGAGATGACACGATGACCCTACGTTTCATGGAAGAACGGATCGATTTCGCCGCGGCGTTTCGCTGGGCTGCTCGATTGGGTTGGCAAACCGGTATCTGCAACCACTTCAGCTGGATGGTCGATGACCAGCACATACTGATTAATCCGCGGGGCCTGTTCTGGTCGGAGATCACGGCATCCAATCTGGTGCTGTTGGATGGCGACGACAATATCGTCGAAGGTGGCGACGAGGTCGAGGAGACGGCTTTCTTCGTTCATGTGCCGACGCACCGTATGAACCCGGCGGCGAAGATCATCTTGCATGCGCACACGCCTCACGCGACGGCGCTTGCATGCATCAAGGATGGAGAACTCAAGTGGTGTTCGCAGGACGCACTCAAGTTTTACGGCAAGGTGGTCTATGATCGGGAATTCAACGGGAGCGTCCTTGACGCCAGCGAGGGCGAACGCATCGCCCGCAAGCTTGGCAACCACCAAATCATGTTCATGGCTCATCACGGTGTCAGCGTCATCGGCCAGGATATAGCCCACGCGTTAAATGATTTCTACCTGTTGGAGGACACCTGCCGGGTGCAAATTCTGGCCCAATCGACCGGTCAGGAATTGGCAATGATCCCCGATGCCGAAATCGACCGCATCATATCTATGCCAGGGGGGCATGACCCGCAGGTGGCGCCGCATTTTGCTGCTATCAAACGCGTCCTCGATCGTGAGGAGCCTGGCTATCGTAATTAGGCGTTCGTCACCTTAGCGCGCCTGAATGGTCACCGGGTTTTACCAGGCCTGCCCCTTGGGTACGGCTCCGTACATTTGGCGCCCTAATGAACGTGATCAACATGAAGTTTCCAAAGTGTATGCGCAAAGCTTTTCAATAACCTGAAGACCTGGTCCCTTTAGGTACTGGTCCCTTTAGGTAAATGCCGTGAAACGCCTTTGGGCTGACAGAATGAAGGTTGGCCATTTATAATTTCTCCATGGATATGCTGATGACCCCTGTTGAGGAAACTTCCGTGTGGACCGCAGATGGCTATCGTCGGTCCGAGGACTGGATTACGCCGTTCACTGATACGCACCTGAAGGAAATTGACGCTGCTCTTACCCATCTGCGCGCCCTGGGCAAGGGTCGCGGCGCCGACTTTGGGCAAGCTGATTTCCCCCTTGATACGCTTGCCGGCGTGCTCAGGGATCAACTGGAAATCCTGGAACGGGGGCGTGGGTTCATCATGTTGCGCGGCCTTCCCGTGGAGCGCTACGAGTTGGAAGACCTCACAGATATCTACTGGGGAATTGGTACCTATTTGGGTGATGGTATCTATCAAAACGCCAAGGGGGATCTGGTTGGCCATGTCACCGACCATGGCCACAAATTCGAGGGAGACGATCCGTACAAGTATAACATCCGCGCCTACACGACGACGGTATCGATCCCGCCGCACACCGACAGTTGTGACCTAGTGGGCTTGTTGTGTGTGCGTCCTGCGCAGTCGGGCGGTGACAGTGCCGTGGTCAGTTCGACCGCGCTCTACAATGAATTCCTGACGACCCGTCCAGATCTGCTGGAGCCTCTCTATGAGGGGTTCTACCTCGATCTTGTTGGCAAGGGAACGAAGGAGAAGGAACTCACGCATCATCCGATCCCCGTGTTCTCCTACTTCGGCGGCAAGATCAGCTGCCGGTACAACAAGGGGCAGATCGAACACGGGGCTAAGAAAAAGGGTGACGGTCTGACGGTGCGCCAACAGGAAGCCGTGGACTATTTCCGCGAGCTCTCCATGCGCCCCGACCTGCGACTTGAGATGGAATTCCGCAAGGGTGACATCCAAATTTTAAACAACAGGACGACCTTGCATTCGCGGACCGCCTTTACGGATCATTTGGACCTGGACCGGCGACGTTTGCTGTTACGGTTGTGGTTGAATTCCTTCACGCCGCGGCCTATGCATCCGGCCTTCGCCAATCAGCTCAACACAGGCGCACGCGGCGCCGTCACCATTCGGGCCTAACCCGCTTATGCACGAGGTCTATGTGGACGCCGACGCCTGTCCGGTGAAGGACGAGGTGTTGAAGGTGGCAGCACGTCACAACTGGCCTATCCATATGGTGTCGAACAGCTGGATGCGACTTCCAGAGACGCCTTTGATCCATCGTATCGTTGTGCCGAAAGACCCGGATGCGGCTGATGATTGGATCGCCGAGCGCGCCGGTGTCGGCGATCTGGTGATCACGAATGACATACCTCTGGCGGCGCGGTGTCTGGACTGGGGCGCGCGGGCTTTACGCCCGACTGGCAAGGCGTTTACCAAAGACAATATCGGTATGGGATTGGCAATGCGGGACCTGAGTGCACATTTGCGCGAAACCGGAGAGATTAGTGGTGGCCCCGCCACCTTTACAAAGCAGGACCGCTCGAAGTTCCTGTCGGCCATGGAGGATGCCATTCAGGCCATCCACCGGATCACCCGAACACAATAACCCGAATAGGGAAGGACACACCAATGGACGTACGTATGGACGGCCGCAAGGCTATCATCACCGGCGGCAGCGCCGGGCTCGGCAAGGCCATGGCTATGGAATTCAATCGCTCGGGCGCTGATGTCGCCATCATCGGTCGGCGCCAGGGCGCCTTGGACGCGGCGAAAACTGAAATCGAAGCCGTTGGCGACGGCAAGGTCGTGGCTATTTCCGCCGATATTCGCCTTGCGCCAGACTGTGAGCGCGTGGTCAACGAAGTTGAGACCGCGCTTGGTTCCATCGACATTCTTATCAATAACGCCGGGACGTCACAGCGTGGGCCGTTCATGGACGTCTCGGATGAGCTTTGGCAGGACGATCTAGATTTGAAGCTGTTCGCATCCATTCGCCTGACGCGCCTGCTGTTCCCCGGCATGTGTGAACGCCGGTGGGGTAGAATCATCAACGTCCTAAACGTGGGTGCGAAGACCCCGAGCGCCGAAGGCGCGCCGACCCAGGTCACCCGCGCAGCCGGGATGGCATTGATGAAGGTTTTGGCTGGTGAGGGGGCGCCGCACAACGTACTTGTGAACGGCATGCTGGTTGGCAAAATCCGTTCCGACCAATGGGAACGCCGTCACGCTGCCGACGAGCGGGACCTGACATTGGAGGAATGGTACGATGACGCCGGTCAAACACAACCGCTTGGCCGTTTGGGCTATGCGGAAGAGTTCGCCAACATGGCCTGCTTCTTGTGTTCAGAACAGGGCTCTTACATTAACGGTGCAGCGATCAACGTTGACGGAGGACTTTGTCAGGCAGTCTAGTAGCTCCTCGGCATTCCCAGTACGTGCTGGGCGATGTAGCTGAGGATTAGGTTTGGTGAAATGGGCGCAGTGCGGGCCAGGCGCGCCTCGCGCCATTTCCGTTCGATGTCGTATTCGCGGGCGAAGGCAAAACCGCCGAAGGTGGAGAAACAGGCTTCGCCCATGTTCCAGGCCGCCTGTGCCGACAGCAGCCGGGCCATATTGGCCTCAGCGCCGCAATCCTCCCCCGCGTCGAAAAGGGCCGTTGCCTTTCTGACCATCAAGTCTGCAGCCTCCAACTGGGCAAAGGCCTCTGCAATAGGAAACTGGATTCCCTGGTTCTGACCGACGGGGCGGCCAAAGACTACGCGTTCATTGGCGTAGGCCACCGCGCGTTTGGTGAAGTACTGACCGTTGCCGATGGCTTCCGATGCTGTCAGGCAGCGTTCTGCATTCATGCCGTCTAGGATTTGGCGGAACCCATGCCCTTCCTCACCGATCAATGCATCGCCCGGAATTGGGACGTTGTCGAAGAAGACCTCGGTAGTGTTGTGGTTGACCAAGGCGTCGATAGGTTGGATTTCGCAGCCGTTCTTTTGCGCTTCCGTGAGGTCGATGAGGAAGGTGGAGAGGCCGTGGGTGCGCTTCGCAACCTGGTCCGCCGGCGTGGTGCGGGCCAACAACAACATCAGGTCCGAATGGGCCGCCCGACTGGTCCAGACCTTCTGGCCATTGATCAGGTAGCCTGTCCCCTGCTTGTCGGCGCGGGTCTTGATTTGCGTGGTATCCGATCCCGTCGTCGGTTCCGTCACGCCGAAGGCTTGCAGGCGCAACTCACCGGAAGCGATCTTTGGCAGATAGTATTCTTTTTGTTCCTTCGATCCATGCCGGAGGATCGTCCCCATGGTGTACATCTGCGCGTGGCCGGGTGATGCTGAACAACCGGTCGCGTTGATGGTCTCGAGGATAACTGCACCGCCGCGCACGGGGAGGCCGGAGCCGCCGTATTCTTCGGGAATGAGCGCCGCTAGATAGCCGGCCGCCGTCAGTGCTTCGATGAACGCGGTCGGGTAACTTCCGGACGGCGGTTGTTTTTCCAGATCGCGCCAATATTCGCCGTTAAAGTCCTGGCAGAGCTTGGCCACCTGTTCACGGATATCCGTGTAATCTTCGGCTAGGTCCACGGTGATAGAGACGGCGGTCATCTTCGGATGGGTCGCAGGGGTCACGCCGCGACGGACGCTGGTTCAAAACCCAGCGGTCGGCCGGCGCTGACGAAGGCACCCTGGGTTGGCTCATCCTTGAGGTGGCACTCCATGATCTCACGCGCCTCCAACAGTCCGTCCAGGTCGATACCTGTCCGAAGCCCCATGCCCTCCAGCATGAATACAAGATCCTCAGTGACAATATTGCCCGATGCTCCGGGCGCGTAGGGACAACCGCCCAATCCGCCCAGGCAGGAATCAAGTTCGCGTACGCCTGCTTCCACGGCTGCGTAGGCATTAGCGAGGCCAAGGCCCCGGGTGTCATGGAAGTGCGCGCCGACGGCAATGTCAGTACCAACGGTGCGATACAACTCGTCGA
>CAJWVP010000217.1 GCA_913048145.1 uncultured Rhodospirillaceae bacterium | reverse complement strand
GAACGACTCGTCTCGATCAGATGTGGACAGCGCGCCCATCGGCGTCCAGCGCCGCTTCCTTGACCGCTTCTGGGAGACCCGGGTGGCCATGGCAGATGCGTGCGATGTCTTCCGCCGAACCCTCAAATTCCATGACATTGACCACTTCCTGGATCAAGTCGCCGGCCTGTGGGCCGATGATGTGGCAACCAAGCACTCGGTCGTCGTCCTTAGCCGAGAGGATTTTCACGAAGCCATCCGCATCCGCGTTGCAGCGCGCCCGGGAGTTGGCGGAGAAGGGGAACTTGCCGGAATTATATTCGATGCCAGCTTCCTTCAACTGCTCTTCCGTCTTGCCCGCGGCGGCCACTTCCGGGTGTGTGTAGACGATACCCGGGATGGAGTCGTAGTCGATTTTCCCGGTCTGGCCCGCCAGAATTTCGGCGCAGACCACTGCTTCGTCCTCAGCCTTGTGAGCTAACATCGCGCCGCCGATCACGTCGCCGACGGCGTAGATGCCCGGCACGTTGGTCTGGTAGTCCTCATCCACGGGGATGAACCCACGCTCGTCCACGGTGACGCCGATCTTGTCCAGGCCGAGCTTGTCCGTGAAGGGCCGACGCCCAATGGCGACCAGGACCACGTCCGCTTTCATGGTTTCCGCGTTGCCACCGTCGCGAGGCTCCATGGTCAACGTTACACTAGCCTTCGCCTTCTTCGCGCTGGTGACCTTGGTCCCCATTTTAAAGGCCATTCCCTGCTTCTTTAGGATGCGCTGCATGTTCTTGGAGATCTCCGCGTCCATCCCAGGCAATACTAAGTCCAGGAATTCCACCACAGTGACATTGGCACCTAGCCTGCGCCAGACGGACCCCAACTCCAGCCCGATGACGCCAGCGCCGATAACCACCATTTCCCTCGGCACTTTCGGGAGATCCAACGCGCCGGTCGATGACACGATCTGTTTTTCATCGATCTCCACACCCGGGAGTGGCGTCACCTGGGAGCCGGTGGCGATCATGACATTTTCGGTCTCAAGCACCTGCGTCTTCTTGCCTTTACTCGGTGACACGGACACCTTGCCAGGTCCAATAATCTCGCCGAAGCCGGCTACGTAATCGATCTTGTTCTTCTTCATAAGGAACTCGATGCCCTTGGTTAGGTCATCGACGACTCTCTGCTTGCGGCCAAGCATAGTCTCAAGGTTTAGCGTCAACCCTGACACGTCGATGCCGTGATGCTCGAATTCCTTATCCGCCATTTCATAGTGATGAGATGATTGCAGCAGGGCTTTCGACGGAATGCAGCCGACATTCAGACACGTGCCGCCCAGCTTGCCCCGGGTTTCCAGGATGGCCGTCTTCAGGCCCAGTTGCGCGGCGCGGATGGCGCCCACATAACCGGCAGGTCCGCCGCCGATGACGACCAGGTCGTATTTGTCGCTCATGATTTACCTCTCTAAGCCAGACATGGGCTGATGGCGCCTAGACATCCAACATGATACGCTGTGGATCCTCGATGCATTCCTTCATGCGCACCAGGAAAGAGACCGCCTCGCGGCCATCGACGATACGGTGATCGTAGCTGAGCGCGAGATACATCATCGGGCGGATGACCACCTCGTTGCCCACGGCGACGGGACGTTTCTGGATCGTGTGCATGCCCAAGATGGCGGACTGCGGCACGTTCAGGATTGGCATCGAGTTCAGTGAACCGAACACGCCGCCGTTGGAGATAGTAAAGGTGCCCCCCATCATCTCGTCCATGCCGAGCTTGCCGTCCCGGGCGCGATGGCCAAAGTCGGAGATGGATCCCTCGATCTCGGCAAAGCGCATCTGGTCCGCATCCTTGATGACCGGCACGACCAGACCCTGCGGTGTGCCGACGGCAACGCCGATGTTGTAGTAGTTCTTGTAAATCAGCTCGTCGCCGTAGATCTCGGCGTTGACGGCCGGCCATTCCTTGAGACCGATGCAGGCCGCGCGGACGAAAAAGGACATGAAGCCCAACCGCACGCCGTGCTTCTTCTCGAACTGATCCTTGTACTCGGCGCGCAGTTCCATGGCCGCGCCCATGTCCACCTCGTTCCAGGTGGTCAGCATGGCGGCCGTGTTCTGAGCCTCCTTCAGGCGCGAGGCGATGATCTTGCGCAGCTTGGTCATGCGGACCCGTTCCTCGCGCGGATCGTCGATGCGCGGCGGTAATTCGGTCGCGGCTTGGACTGGCGCCGATGCCGCGGTCGCGGCGGCAGGGGCGGAACGCAAGACCTTCGCCGTCCCGGCTTTGATAGCGGCCATGACGTCGCCTTTGGTCAATCGTCCACCTTTGCCTGTGCCGACAATCTTCGCCGGGTCCAGATCGTTGTCTTCGATTAGCTTACGTACTGCTGGCGACATGGGCACGGGTGAAGACGCCGGTGCGGCGGCGACAGCCGATGTTGGCGAGGGGGGCGTTGCCGGGGGTGGGGCCGCAAGGGCCGGGGCGGGGGGCGGGGCGCCTGCGCTCGCCTGCAAGGTGCCCAAGAGGGCGCCTATGGATACTTCCGTGCCCGCGGCGGCGGCAATGGAAGCCAGCTTGCCGGCAGTTGGTGCGTTGACCTCCACCGAGACCTTGTCCGTTTCCAACTCGACCAGCGGCTCGTCTGCGCCGACAGCATCGTCGACGGTCTTGAACCATTTCGCCACCGTCGCTTCGGTGACCGATTCACCCAAGGTCGGCACAACAATATCCACCGTACCGCTGCCCGCCCGCAGGGGAACTAGCGCCGGCACCAGTTCCCCTGCGGGCGAGGGGGCGGGCACGGTGGCACTGACCGCAGTGCCTTCCTCCAGCACGCCAAGAACCGCACCCAGGCCCACGTCGGTACCTTCGGGCACGCGAATTTCCATAAGCACGCCGGCGGCCGGGGCGTTCACTTCTAGGGCTACCTTGTCCGTCTCCAGTTCCGCCAGGGGTTCGTCGGCGGCGACGGTATCCCCGACCGCCTTGAACCACTTGGCGAGGGTCGCTTCGGTAACGGACTCCCCAAGGGTGGGGACGAGGATGTCTATGGCCATGATGTACCTCGGCTTTTATATTTATCTGCGGGTTGAATCGATCGGGTTCACTTCTTCTTGGCGCGTGTGGCGGAGCGCTTCGCCGTGGCCTTCTTAGCCGGCGCCTTGGTGGACACGCGGCGCGCCGGGGAGGTTGGCGCTGGCGTGGTCAGGGCTTCGTCGATGAGGGCCTTCTGCTGGTTCACGTGACGGCTCATCAGGCCTGTGGCTGGTGCGGCGGCCTCCGGGCGACCGATATATTTTGGGCCAATTTCCTTATGGCCAATCTCTTGCAAAACTGCTTCTAGGCGTTCGCGCACAAAGAACCAGCAGCCGTTATTGCGAGGCTCTTCTTGGCACCAGACGATATCGGCGTTCTTAAACCGGTTGAGATCGTTGACCAGCGCCTTATGAGGGAATGGATAGATTTGTTCCACCCGCATCAGGTAAACGTCCTTGATGCCGCGTTTCTGACGCTCCTCGTAGAGGTCGAAGTAGACCTTACCCGTACACAGGACGACCCGCTTGATCTTGTCGTCCTCGACCAAAGACCGTTTAGGATCGTCGGTCGGATCCTCCTCGTCCCAGAGTATGCGGTGGAACGTGGTGCCGTCTGCCATGTCATCAATCGATGAGACGCAGCGCTTATGCCGCAGCAGGGATTTCGGCGTCATCAGAATAAGTGGTTTGCGGAAGTCCCGATGGATCTGACGGCGCAGCGCGTGGAAGTAATTAGATGGTGTCGTGCAGTTCGCTACCTGAATGTTGTCTTCGGCGCAGAGTTGCAAGTAGCGCTCCAGGCGCGCCGACGAGTGCTCCGGACCCTGGCCTTCGTAACCGTGTGGCAGCAGCATCACCAGTCCGCTCATGCGCAGCCACTTTGCTTCGCCGGCGGCGATGAACTGGTCGATGATGACCTGAGCGCCGTTGGCGAAGTCGCCGAACTGGGCTTCCCAAAGCACCAGCATCTGAGGTTCAGCCAGGCTGTAACCGTACTCGAAGCCCAAGACGCCGGCTTCTGATAGGGGCGAATTAATGACCTCATAGGGGGCTTGGCCGAAGCGCAGGTTGTTCAGCGGTGTGTACTTCTCTTCGCTTTCCTGATCAGTGAGAACCGAGTGACGTTGTGAGAAAGTGCCCCGTTCCGAATCCTGACCAGACAGACGTACCGCATTGCCTTCAAGGAGGAGTGAGCCGAAAGCCAGCGCTTCGGCCGTGGCCCAGTCAAAGCCTTCGCCCGTTTCGAACATCTTTCTCTTCGCGTCAAGCTGGCGTTGGATACGGGAATGGATGTAGAAATTGTCCGGGGCCCGGGTCAGGCCTTCCCCGATTTCCTTCAACCGCTCCACGGGCACGCCCGTTTTTCCCCGGCGGGCGTCGTCGGACGCGATGGACATACCCGTCCAGGCGCCGTCCAGCCAGTCAGCCTTATTGGCCTTGTAGTTTCCGGCAGCCTCAAAGGCATCGTCCAGGTGCTGGACGAAGTCGGCGATCTGCTGATTTGCTTCATCTTGGGTCAGCACCTTCTCGTGAACCAGCTTCTGGGAGTAGATTTGTAGGGTCGTCGGGTGCTCTGCAATTTTCTTGTACATGAGAGGCTGGGTGAACATGGGTTCGTCGCCCTCATTATGGCCATGGCGCCGATAACAGATCATATCGATGACCACATCCTTCTTGAACCGCTGACGGTATTCGATGGCGACCCGCGCGCAGTGGACCACGGCCTCTACATCGTCTGCGTTAACATGGAAGATGGGCGCATCCACGACCTTGGCTACGTCAGAGGAATAGTGGGATGTGCGCGAATTTTTAGGCGCCGTGGTGAACCCAATCTGGTTATTGATGATGATATGGATCGTGCCGCCGGTCTTGTAACCGAAAAGGTTGGAGAGATCTAAGGTCTCCGGAACGAGGCCCTGACCGGCGAAGGCCGCGTCACCATGCAATAGCATGCACATGACCTTTTCTCGGTCTGGGTCGTTCATTTGCTTCTGTTTAGCCCGGACCTTACCCAGGCACACTGTATTTGCGGCCTCGAGGTGGGACGGGTTGGCGGTCAGCGACAGGTGCACAGACTTGCCGTCGAACACCCGGTCTGATGAGGAGCCAAGGTGGTATTTTACGTCGCCCGAACCGCCTACGTCTTCTGGCCGAGAAGACCCCCCCTGGAATTCATGAAAGATTGCCTGAAAGGGCTTGCCCATCACGTTGGCAAGCACGTTGAGCCGGCCTCGATGTGCCATGCCGAGCACAATCTCCTGAACGCCCAGCTGGCTACCGCGCTTAAAGATC
>CAJWVP010000216.1 GCA_913048145.1 uncultured Rhodospirillaceae bacterium | reverse complement strand
ATGTCGACAGCGGCATCAACTCCGTGAAGGAATACGTGGCCGCTGTGAAGAAGGCAGGCAAGAAGGGCTGGAAGATGGGTGGCACCGGTAAAGGTGCAGAAGACTCTCTTGTTACCGGGATGCTACAAAAGAAGTTCGGCTTCGAGGTCACCTATGTTCCTTACAAAGGTGGCGGGAAGGTTGCTAAGGAACTCATTGGCAAGCATATCAATTCCACGGTCAATAATCCGGCTGAACAGGTCGGTTTCTGGGATGCCGGAAAATCAAAGCCGCTCGCCAGCTTTACGCCACCAGGTATGTTAAAGGGCAAGTGGGGCAAGATCCCCACCTTCGAGGAACTCGGTCACGGCAGTGACATGGTTTACTACATGCAGCGCTCCATCGTCGCGCCGCCGAAGATGCCTGCTGACGCGGTGGAGTTCTACGTCGACCTGTTCGAGAGAGTATACAAATCTCCGGAATGGCAGAGCTATCTGAATAAAAAAGGCCTGATCCCAGGCTGGTTGACCGGTCAGAAACTGCAGGAATACTTTGTCTCGGAACGTACCAAGCACGCGAAGCTGCTCGGCAAGTAACCGAACGACGTACCATTAACTCTACTGGCATTACGAAACGGAGAGGCCGTCATCGTGCGCAAGGCTGAACTAATTATGGCTTTGGTGATGGCGGCCTTTTCCGTTTACATCATGTGGAAGTCGATGGAATTGCCTGTCGGCTGGATTCCCGAAGAGGGTCCGGGCGGTGGAGCATTTTCTTTCTGGCTTGGCGCAGGAATGCTGGTGTGTTGCATCGCTATCATCTATCGCTGGGCCAAACGGATAAGCCCGCCAAGCCAGTCACAGGCGCCTTTCATGGATCCAGATGCGTTTCGGTTGTTCGTCGTCATTGCCGGATCGCTTGGTATCATGATTGGGGGTATTCATTTGATCGGCGTGTATTTTTCTTTGCCGATCTTTATGGCCTTCTACATGCGATTCCTTGGTCAGCATTCATGGCGGCTCATCAGCATATTCGTCGTAGCTACGCCAGTTTTGATGTTCTTCTTCTTTGAGGGCGCCTTGAGGAAGACACTTCCCAAAGGGTTCACCGAGCCCTTGTTCTATCCCTTGTACGATTTGATTTACTGAAGCCCTATGGTCGTTTGAATGATGAAGGTAGGGCGTAGTGTTATGATTTTGGCATACATTATATCTGAGGGCGAATATCGCGCCGCCAGGTCCGCAGCCGTCGGTGGATAGGGTATTTTAGGGGTCGCACATGGAAGTTCTCGGTCTTCTTGCCGACGGTTTTCTTATCTCGTTTGAGCCACTGAACCTGGGATTGGTCATTTTTGGTGCGGCGGTGGGGCTGTTTATTGGCGCCATGCCGGGACTGGGGTCAGTAAATGGGGTAGCCATTCTGCTGCCCATGACTTTCCTTGTGCCACCGACATCAGCGATCATATTTCTGGGGGCGATCTATTACGGCGCCATGTACGGCGGTGCTATCTCTTCTATCATGCTCGGCATTCCGGGTGCCTCGACTGCCGTCGCAACAACCTTCGACGGCCGACCGCTGGCAATGCAAGGGAAGGCCGACAAGGCCTTGGTGGCGGCCGCCACGGCATCTTTCGTCGGCGGCACCATATCAGTGGTTCTGTTCACCGCCTTTGCGCCACCCTTGGCGGAAGTGGCCCTCGCCTTTGGGCCGCCCGAGGAATTCGCCTTGATGATGCTGGCTTTCGCGACTTTTATTGGTCTTGGTGGTGACGACATTCCGAAGACCTTTTTCTCCATCTTCATCGGCCTGGTATTGAGCGCTGTCGGTCTTGATGTGGTCAGCGGTGAGCCGCGCCTAATCTTCATGGACCTGTCGGGCTTCATGCATGGCATCAACTTCCTGGTCCTGGCCATTGGCATCTATGGTATTGGCGAGATGCTGTGGACTGTGGAGACGTCGCGCGGCGACGTATCAATGAGCAAGGCGACTGTGAGCGTCGCAAGGGTCTTCACCACGTTGAAAGAACTCCTTGGTACTTGGAAAACCATGATCATGGGCTCATTCCTGGGCTATTTCGTGGGGATCTTGCCCGCTGCCGGCGCGACGCCTGGTTCGCTCATGGCCTACGGTGTGGCGAAGACCATCACCAAGGAACCAGAGTCTTATGGTAAAGGGAACATCGACGGCGTTGTTGCGCCGGAGGCTGCGAACAATGCGGCGTCGACGGGTTCCATGCTCCCTATGCTGACGCTTGGCATCCCTGGTTCGCCTACGACGGCGATCCTACTGGGTGGCATGGTCATCTGGGGTCTGGAGCCGGGACCGCTCCTTTTCACGGAGCATAAGGAATTTGTCTGGGGTCTGATCGCCAGCCTATATGCAGCCAACTTCTTCTCACTGATCATCAATATCGCCTTCATCCCGGCCTTCGTCGCGGTGCTCAAGATGCCGTTTACGATCCTGGCGCCGGTGATCTTTGGGCTCTGCGTAGTCGGCGGCTATGTTCCAACCCTCGACATGCATGACGTCTGGCTGATGTTTGTGTTTGGCGTGGTTGGCTACCTGATGCGGAAGCTGGACTATCCATTGGCGCCAGCAGTACTGGCAATCGTGCTTGGTCCCTTGGCAGAACGCTCAGTGCGGCAATCCCTGATTGGATCGCATGGGGATATTTCCATCTTCTTCACACGCCCGATTTCCGGCACGATTACGTTTATCGCAATAATTTTATTGGTTTTGCCGCTGTTGAAGCTAATCAGGGATCGCAAGACGCCGTCTGAAGAGGGGTCAGCATGAGCGGTTTGAGCGCCACGGCAAGACGACGGATCGTGGCGACGGATCTGCCGGTCGAACCGGTTGAAACCAATTTTTCTTTAAAAGACCGGATATACGGCTCTCTGAAGCACGCAATAACCCAGGTGGACATTTACGCCAAAAATGCGGAACTGCGCCTAGACGAACGCCGCCTATCTGAACAACTCAATATTTCCCGAACGCCGGTCCGCGAGGCGCTGGCGCGCTTGGAACAGGAAGGCCTGGTCGAGATCGTACCTCGTCGCGGTGTCTTCATCGTCAAAAAGACGAAGGCTGAGGTGATGGAAATGATCACCGTCTGGGCGGCCCTGGAAAGCATGGCCGCGCGTTTAATTACACAGGAGGCGACAGATGAAGAGATATCGTCGCTGCGTGATATCTTCAGCCACGTGGACGGAAATAAGGTGGGTGCACAAATCGACGAATATTCCGACAAAAACATTCAATTTCACCAAAACATTATCGAGTTAAGTAGGTGTACCCTGTTAGCGGAAATGTCGGAAGGCCTATTCATTCATATGCGATCGATCCGGGCCCGTACTATTGGCGAAGAAGATCGGGCGAACCGCTCCATCATTGATCACATGCACATCATTGAAGCCCTTGAAGCGCGTAATACAGTGTTGGCCGAACACCTGACCCGCGAGCACACACTGAACCTGGGCAAGCACATTGAACAACACGTGAACTATTTGGGTTGAGACACGGCTAAGCCACTGGCCATGGAGGATGACATGCCTGATATCGCACCCGATACCGAAACCCACGAGGAAGCGGGTCCGCTTACCGACGGTTTTCACTTGCTCATCGATGCATTGAAGTTGAATGAGGTCGAAAACGTATACATGGTGCCGGGCATCCCTGTGACCGACCTCGGGCGGATGATGCAGTCGGAGGGGATGCGGGTACTGTCATTCAGACATGAACAGCATGCGGGTTATGCTGCTGCCATCGCTGGTTACCTGACAAAGAAGCCGGGCGTTTGCTTGACGGTGTCGGCGCCGGGTTTTTTGAATGGCTTGACCGCTCTGGCGCACGCGACAACCAATTGCTACCCGATGATCCTGATGTCGGGTTCGTCGGAGCGTGAGATCATCGACCTGATGCAAGGAGATTACGAAGAGATGGATCAACTGGCCATTGCCAAGCCATTGTGCAAGGCCGCCTTCCGCATCAACCACGCCGAGGATATCGGCATCGGTGTCGCCCGCGCCATCCGGGCTGCTCTCTCGGGCCGGCCAGGCGGCGTATATCTTGATATTCCGGGCGCCCTGTTGGGCCAGACCATGGATGCCGCAGCCGGCGAGAAATCGCTGGTAAAGGTCATCGACCCTGCGCCGGCGCAACTGCCCGGGCCCAATGCTGTGACCCGTGCTCTCAACGTGTTGAAAAATGCCGAGCGGCCTTTAATCATCCTCGGCAAGGGGGCCGCTTATGCCCAAGCCGACGACGCCATCAAGGCGTTGGTTGAGAAATCTGGCATGCCTTATCTCCCTATGAGCATGGCGAAGGGCCTATTGCCGGACGACCATCCTCAATCCGCCGGTGCTGCGCGGTCCTTGGTGTTGAAGGAGTCGGACACGGTCATGTTGATTGGTGCACGCCTCAACTGGTTGCTGTCTCATGGTAAGGGCAAGCAGTGGGGTTCGGAGCCTAAGAAATTTATCCATATCGACATCGAGCCAAAAGAAATGGACTCGAATATCGAGATTGCCGCGCCCTTGGTTGGTGACATTGGGTCCTGTGTGCATGCGCTCTTGGACGGCATGGGTGACGACTGGGCTCATCCGCCGGCGTCGTGGGTCGATGCCGTAAAGACGAAGCGCGATACAAACGTTGAGCGCATGGCGCCAAAACTGCAGAACAATAATGTGCCCATGGATTACCACGGTGCTCTGGGCGTATTGAAAGGCATCGTCGCTGACCGACCAGACGCAATTTTGGTCAACGAAGGCGCCAACACGCTCGATTTTGCGCGTTCTATCATCGACATGCACAAACCCCGAAAGCGCTTGGACGTTGGCACCTGGGGGGTGATGGGTATTGGCATGGGTCAGGCTATCGCAGCGGCCGTGGAGACCGACAATCCAGTGCTTTGCATTGAAGGCGACAGTGCCTTTGGCTTCTCAGGGATGGAAATCGAAACTATTTGCCGATATAAATTGCCTGTCTGTGTCGTCGTTTTCAATAACAGCGGTATCTACCGGGGCACCGACGTTAATCCTTCAGGCGGTGATGACGTGGCGACCACGGTATTTGTCAAGGATGCGCGCTACGACAAAATGATGGAAGCCTTTGGGGGGCTTGGCTTTATCGCGACCTCACCGGACGAATTGAAACGGGCCGTCAATGAAGCCATGGATGCCGGTAGGCCCGCCCTTGTAAACGCGGTCATCGATGAACAGGCAGGCACGGAGTCAGGTCGCATTGGGAACCTCAATCCGCAAA
The DNA here is from genome assembly GCA_913048145.1 of uncultured Rhodospirillaceae bacterium. Classification (GTDB taxonomy): domain Bacteria; phylum Pseudomonadota; class Alphaproteobacteria; order Rhodospirillales; family Casp-alpha2; genus UBA3470. Next base: position 98 of record CAJWVP010000216.1, on the reverse strand, counting down.
GTGTTGTCGCCCAAAAGTAGCGGCGACGAGATAGACAAACAGGCGAACATTAGGAGCGAGCAATGAAAGCTCTCGAAGGGGTTAAAATTCTGGACTTC
>CAJWVP010000215.1 GCA_913048145.1 uncultured Rhodospirillaceae bacterium | reverse complement strand
TCCATACGGCGTCGACCGGATTTGTGCTCACCGGGACCAGGGTGCCGCCGGTCTGTTCGCAAGCTGCCGCATAACGGCTTACCTGCCCCGGCGTCAAAAGCCAGGGGTCGTATCCCAGCTTGCCGCCCTTCGAGAGGTTGTCGGCTATCCAATCTGTCGCCGGCTCATCAATCAGGTGATACCGTTCGAATATCTCGCCGTTGACCTGGGCTTCCGCCTGCAGGATGTAGCGCCCGTCTACAAACACGGCAGCGGCATTGATCATGGCGATGGCCAGTCCGGCCGACGCGCTCAGGCCAGTGACCCAGGCCAGCCGTTCGGAATGTTGGGCCACGTATTCTCCTTGGTGTTCATCGCTTCGGGGGATGATGAACCCGTCTAACCCCTGGCGCTTCAGTTCCGCTCGCAAGTTTTCCATCCGCACTGTTGGGGTTGGCGCGATGCCAAGCCCGTGGTCCAACGCCCGGGCGTCGGCCAGCTGCGCGTCCAAGACATGACGGAGATCTTTACTCGGCGCTGCGGCGACCAAGGCATGCCAAGCCTGCGGGTCCAGCCCCGCGGGGGCCGCGGCAACGCCGGCGACTAAATCAGCCGCGGCGGCGGCATCTAGGTCTGCGCTTACGTCGGTCAGGAGTTTGGATAAGTAGGATTGGGATGAGTTCATGCGGACACGCTAGAAGTGCCAAGCCAACCTGACAAGATCTCATTAGCTGGCCGTAATGGAAGAATGAAAGGCATAGAAAAATTCGAATCCTGCACCGCAATAACTTCCGCAGCTCATGGGCGGCAAATGGGCGTAAACGAGCAGTCAGATTTGCTATTCACTGAGAACTCGACGTCGACTTGGTTGACATCTTCAGACCGCCTAAGAGCAAGGAAAATGAAAGAGACGCCCTATGGTTCATAAAATGAGCTTAGAAACCGAACGTCAACGCCTAGTCTTCTTCCTCCATCAGACGCAATCGCTCCGTCGCCTGTATGGTAGCCTCACCTCCCCCAAGCAGTCCTGCGACCGGCTGTCGGCGAAGGGTTGGGTTGTGCCTACAAAGCCGTTGCGGCCCACTTTGAGCATCAACGTCTGCGCAAGGCGCTGAGGGGTATTGATGAGCGCCTTCTCGACGACATTGGTCTGAACTGTGGTGACATAGAAAAGTAGTCGACGGCCATCCGATGGGTTACCCGGAACCGGAAGTCCCGGTCGAAACGCCGGTCGCCAAACCGATCCTAGTCGAGGCGATCCTGCGCCGGACCGCTTGAATTTCTCTGAGGAACTTTATTCACGCTCTCCTGAAAAAATTACGGCAGTCTTTGGGTTGCCGTTTTTTTTACATCTTTTTCGACGCCGCGTTGGGGCCCATCTTTCGGTAACCTCGGCGCATCAGACAGCGTTCAAATTGGATCCGGGCGTCTCGGCGCGCATCGTGCCGCTGCATCAGGGCGTTGTACTGCACATAATTGTTGACGCCGCCGGCGCCACTGAGACCGGCCCGGTCCGAGTAGGCGTCCTCGGCCTCCCGGTGGGCGTAACTTCGGCATGCGGCCTTGTCGGCAGCAAACTGATCGGCGGTGGCACCGTCGCGCTTCCAAGCTGTGCCCGTGGACACACAGCCCATCAGCGTCATCAGGTAGATCGTCATGATCCATTTGATTGGAGATTTAGTGCTCATGCGGCCATGGTAACCGCTCGACCAATCGTATCAAAGCTAAGACTTCGAACCATACCCACGATGCGCTCGCTGACCTGCACGCACGGCGCGGATCCGAGCGTTCCTATATTCCAAGATCGACAGCCTGGACAGTGATCGTGAAAAGCTCACAGGCTGCTCAGTCCAGGCCGAGATGGGTGAGATCCGCGGCGAAAGTGGCAGGATCCGTGAACTGGTAGGTCTGCAGTCCGGCTTCGGCGGCCGCAGCTGTGTAGACAGGATTGTCGTCGATGAACAGGGTCGTCGTCGCCTGCCAACCGAGTATGGTGATCAGGGGGGCGAAGCTGGTCGCCTTTTCTTTACTGGCGCCGGTCTCTGCCGAAAAGAACAACATGCTTCCGAAGATTTCTGGCAGATCGGGAAGGATACGGCTGATGTTCTCGCGTAACAGCCATCCATTGTTGGAAAGCAGCGCCATCGGGTAACGGTCTTTCAGGCGTCGGGCGATGGTCGCTGTTTCCCGATAGGGTGTCATAGCCTGGGCCCGGGCCAACAGCCAAGTCTCCGCTTCCATCGGAACACCCAACAAGCGGGAGACTTCCTCGATATAGGCATCGCTGCCGTAATGGCCCCAGTCGGCGGCGTCTTCGAAACCGGACTTGAAGATGCGTCGGTCGATCTCAGCCGCCGAAACACCGGTCCATTCCTCAAGCAAGGTCAGACGATGTCTGAAATCGTAGTCGCAGAACACGCCGTCCATGTCGAACAGCAGGGTCCTGATCGCCGCCATGCCGATCCAATTAGGCCCTGTGCTCGTTCAGCCGCGGCATCAACTCAACGAAGTTGCAGGGCTTATGGCGTATGTCCAACTGATCCTTCAAAATCTCGTCCCAGCCGTCCTTGCAGGCCCCGGTGGACCCGGGCAGGGCAAACAGATAGGTGCCGTTGGCGACCCCGGCGCAGGCCCGGGATTGGACCGTGGAGGTCTTGATCTTTTGGAAGCTGATCCAGCGAAATAATTCGCCGAAGCCGGGGATATCCTTTTCCCGCACTCTGGCCAAGGCCTCGGGCGTGACGTCGCGGCCGGTGACGCCCGTCCCACCGGTGGTGATCACCGCGTCGATCTCCGGATTGTCTATCCATTCGCGAAGCTTGCCGGCGATGAGATCGACCTCATCCTTGATGATCGCTCGGTCAACCAAGACGTGCCCCGCTGTTTTCAGCCGTTCTACTAGGGTATCGCCGGACCGGTCGTTCGCCACGGTCCGGGTGTCGGACACCGTCATGACGGCGATATGAACTGGAAGGAAATCAGTTTCTTGCGCGTTTCCCATCGTTGGCGGCCACCTCTTCCACGGCGTCTTGGTCCAGCGGGGTATACACTGGCCAATGACCTTCGGCAATGGCGGCCAGGGACGGCCGCGGCTGACCCAGCCTATGCCGGTAGATCCATAGGTTGGCAAGCACGTGCTCGATAAAGTTGCGGGTTTCGCGCGATGGCAGGCTCTCGATGAAGAACAGCGGGTCGCCCAGGTCGTCTGTGCGGCGGCGCCACTTGTTCAGATTCCCCGGTCCGCCGTTCCAGGCCGCCAGCATGAGGAACAGGCCACCGTTGATCTTCGCGTTCTTCATCAACATCTCGATGTAATGCTGGCCGAGGGTCAGGTTGATCTCCGGCTGGAAAAGCTTGCGCCGATTGTTGTAACGCACCCGGGTCGTTCGCGCGACAAAACGCGCCGTTCCTGGCATGAGCTGCATCAGGCCGCGTGCGCCGGCCCAGCTCTTAGCCTTCGGATTGAATCGGGACTCCTGGCGGATTAGGGCGTAAATGAGCGCACGATCGATGCGGAACCCGCCGGCTGGCTCCCAGGCTGGGATTGGGTAGGCGGCCCCGTCAAAGCCGCCGCCCTGCGGATACAGGCGCGCATCCAGGCGAATGGCTAGGTCGGCCATTCCCGCCTGGGCGGCCAGCGTGAGGACGCCACGCGACAGCGTTTCGTCGGCGCCACGCGTCAGGTTACGCAATTCGCGGCCGGCCCGAACGGGTTGGTCGAGCTGCAGGAGCGCCATGGCTCGCCGTCCGCGGGGGCGGTCCATGAGGGCATCGAAGGCGGTCATGTCCAGCCCCGGTGGTATCCATTTGAAAGGTAAGGGCCGACCCAGAATGTGGAGCGCTAACAGGCCGTAGAATGTGCGCGGTTTCGCAGCGGCTGCCTCCAGGAAGGTATTGACCCGATCGGGGCGGCGCGCGACCAGATTGGCACGGGCCGCCCAGAAGGCCGCTGCGGCGTGAAACCAGTCCGAGTCGCTGCTATTGCGGGCGGCTTCTTCGAAATGATCGGCCGATTGACCTTTAAGGCCCAATCGCCAGGCGGCCAATCCGGCCGTCCAGTGGGCGTCGGGGACCAGATGGCCTGAACGCTGCGCCGCCTGTCCGGCCCACTGTAGTGCGAACTTGTCGCGGCCGTCGTTGAAATAAACCTGGCCTAGCTTGGCCCTGGCCTGGTCGTACTCGGCGTGGCTAAACAAACGTTTCACGTCTCGAGACTGTAGGGTTCGTTTCGCCGCAAGGGTGTGGCCGCGCCGAAGCACCCGATGGATATCACGTTTGTAGTTGCGCACCTTGGATCGGTTGGCGCGGCTAAGCTTGCGGCCCTTGATCTTGCGGGCCTTCGCTTCCGTGGTCGTCGCCGTCACCCGGATGCGTGCTGGCAGTTTCGGACTGCGCCAGTTCTTTGGCTTGCGGCGCAGGGCCAACTTGTACAGCCGCGCGGCGTCCGGATGGTCTGCGTAGGCCGCCATCCAGTCCTTTAATTCCTTATAGCGCGAGCGGTATTTGGTCGGATGCAAGAACCGTTGCGCCAGAACGTGACCGAGGAGAATTGGATTTTTTAGACGGGCGATCAGCGCATTGGCTTCTGGCCAATGGCCATCTTTCTGAATGCGAAAAATCTCCCGGTAGCGGTCCACGTCGTTCGAAGACAGGACTTTCGGCGCCGCGGATGAGAGATCCAGCCGGGGTTGCGAGATTATGGCTTCGAGATGGTTGCCGGCAGGCATGTCGGCGGATGCAACGCTAATGCCGAAGATGAGCGCAGCCAGCATTCCCGTCGCCCAGGTTTTGCACTGGGCGTGTCCCTCTGTGATCAAGCGATCGTTCAACGTCGTCCCTGAGTCCGTTCTTCGTTCAAGCTTGTATAAGTCATCCACCACAGGGCAACAACCCGTGGGCACTAGCCAAATTCAACCAACTACACATATCGTGAAAAAACCCTTATTGACCAGATATTGAATTTTTAGGCGCCGCTCATGCGCCATCCGCGTCATCCGCGCCATCAAGGCGCTGGCGGATCATAAGAAGATCTCGCCAGGCGGCGCGCTTCTGAGCTGGCGTACGCAGCAGGTAGGCGGGGTGGAATAAGGGGGTGGCGGCTACGGATGAGCTAAGGTTTGCGGCGGCGTATGTGAACCAACGTCCCCGCAATTTGCCTATGCCGGTGGTTTGCTCAAGCAGGGATTTCGCCGCCGGGCCACCCAAGGGGACAATCACTTCTGGCATCATCAGTTCGACCATGCGCTGGACAAAGGGCAGACATGTAGCGGCCTCGATGGTCGTCGGCGTCCGGTTTCCGGGTGGGCGCCAGAACACGGTGTTGGAGATCAGGACTTGGCTCCGATCTAGATCGATGGATGCCAACATCTTGTCCAGCAACCGACCCGACGGGCCAACGAACGGCTTTCCCTGGC
>CAJWVP010000214.1 GCA_913048145.1 uncultured Rhodospirillaceae bacterium | reverse complement strand
CCCAGGCTGAACCTTCATGTCCATCATCCGCCGGTCTCTCCGTGCTTGACTTGTTTCAGGTCTTGTTCACTTAGGGGTGTGGCGTAACCGCCCAGGTGAAGGATGCGCGTCACGCGCGTGCCCAATGCGTCATGCAGCCGGATCATTTGCTGGCCGCCGGTGGCGACAAAGCCAAAGACCTCGATCAGATAGGTCCATCCGGGTGGGCGGTTCGGGTCGTGCCAAAGCTGATGGAAGGCGGCGGAAAACCCGGCCTGGGACAAGGCGTTCTCGATGGCGGGATGGCCAATATCATCATCGGTCTCGACAGCCAAGAAGGTTCTGTCGCGGCCGGTCTCCTCTTGCTCGATGGGGCAGATGACCAGGGCCTCTAAATTTGGATTTTGGACGTTGCTGTCAGGAATGAACGGCAGCCGCGCGATGACCTTCGGCGTTTCTGGCGTCTCACTGACTAGGAACCGCCACCAGAGTTCGTCCTGGTCGCGGTGCGGAAACGGCAGGATGCCCACCGTGGCGTTCTGTTTGCGGACGGCTTCGACGACGGCGCGGGCCGAACCATGGCGGACAAGCTCGGTAAATGTCCCGTACTGGTCGCGCGCCAAGCCCCAATATCCGGGATTTTCCTCTGGCTCGAACACGGCAACGGAAAATGGGCCTTCGAAGCTCAGAGTGGCGACAATCAATTCGCGCCAGATGCGCGCCAATTCGCGTTTTGGGAAACCGCCCTTATGTTCAGCCGACAGACGGTACAGTATCTCCGCCTCTCGTGATGGGCGGATCATGACCTTGGTACCTTCCTTGGCCGCGCGCACCCCTTCCACGACCTCGGTTCGCCGCATGATCAGTTCGTGTAGGTTCCGATCGATGGCGTCGATCTCATCGCGGAGCGCGCTCAATCTATTTTTGTCGTCGGTCATGACGTTGTTCGCATGTTGTGTCCGAATGCTATTGCGAAGTGAGTGATAATGGGAAGGCCGCGGAAAATCAAAGAAAACCTGGGTTTTAGTCGGGTTGTGTCGGGGCTGACAAAGTAGCTCAGTTTGGTGAAGTGGGCCGTGTTTGATGTTCAGGTAGCGGCAGGTATCCGCGAATTCGGCTCCGTTCCTTGACCGGGGGCGCAGCGTAGATCTGTTTTACGGATTCGGCGATGATGACGCCGCCAAAGGTGTTGAAGGCACGGTTGCCGATCTGCTCAAGGGGCGCTGACATAGACCGGATCATAGTGGACCGAAGTGGTGGCGCGAACAGGGCGCGATCGATATCCAGCGGCGTGAACAGATTATCGCGGAGCGTCAGAGAAAGTTGACGGGCGGAGTACGGCAGGCCATGCCCAAAAGGGGTGCGTTCAAATCGCGCCCATAGGCCCCGCCGGTTGGGCGCGATCACGATGAGCCGGCCGCTGCCGGCCAAAATGCGCCAAATCTCTCGCAACAGGGGGCGTACCTGTTCGGCATACTCAAGCGCATGAACCAACAGAACCCGGTCGAAGGACAGATCATCGAAGGGCAGTTCCAGCTCATCCACAAGTGTCGTTAATCCTGGGTCTTCATGGGGCCAGTGCAAGACCCCCTGCTGTGCCGGCATGGCGGCGATGGTCTGGGCCGCTTCATTCCGGAAAGTTCCTAGATAGGGGATTGGGTAGCCCAGCCCGAGAACCGTTTGTCCGGTTACATCTGACCATTGGTGGCGCAACCGCCGACGGATCATCCGCCTAGCCGTCTGGCCCAAGGGGGTAGCATAGAAATCCCGGATATCGACCACATCGCGCCACATGGGTGGCAGCATACAACGGACCTGGCGGGTTGACACGATCAGATGCGTGCCTCACACCGGAGGGTGAACTACCGAGGCGAACTTTCATGAACCGTCACGAGCGCCGCCGACAGGAAAAGGAAGTCCGCCAGCGCGCCAATTCCAGGGGCGCGGAAGCCGGTTCCATGGTCGCCGACCAGGCGACCGCCGACGCGTTCGGCGCGGCTCTGGCCTTGCAGCAGGCCGGACGCCTAGCGGAAGCTGAGCGTGCCTGGGAAAACCTGCGCGCCACAATTCCGGACCATGACGGCGTGAATGTCAATTTGGCCACGGTGCTATGGCGGCTGGGCCGGCTGGACGATGCGGCCACCGCGTGCCGTCGCGCGATCGCCGGTAACCCCAGCCTGGCTGAAGGGTACGCCATGCTTGGAGTGATCCTGCAAGCCCAGGGGGACAACCGGGGCGCCGTTGTCAATTTGGAGCGGGCTGTTCACCTCCGCGACGACCTGGTAACGGCCTGGGTGCAACTGGCCAATCTTTATAAGCAACATGAGGACCTGGGCCGGGCCCTGGCGGCCTGTAAACGTGCCGAAGCCCTGGAACCGGGGCGCGCCGATATTCTCAATACCTTGGGCTTAGTCCGCCAGGCGCGACGCGAATGGGACGCGGCCGAGACGGCCTTCCGCGCGGCCGCCAAAGGCGTGCCGATGGGCCAGCCCCGGGCCCAGATCGAGACCAATCTGGCTGCGCTTTATATGGCGCAGGAGCGGTTTGACGTGGCAGCCGAAAGCTGTCGTGCTGCGATAGAGGCCCATCCGGTCTACCCCCAGGCCCACAACATCCTAGGTGCTGCCCTGAAGGCGGTAAAAGACCTGACTGGCGCCGCGGCGGCGTTTCGTAAGGCCTACGAACTGGATCCGACGATGACCGCGGCGCAGGTCAATTTGGGGACCGTATTCGGCATGCGCCGACGATGGGACGACGCCTTGGCCTGCTACGGCCGGGCATTAGAAATGAGCCCAGATTGTGCCGAAGCCATGAACAACAGGGGCAATGTGCTGCATAGCATCGGACGTTTCAACGAGGCGGAAAACGATTTCGAACAGGCCATTTCGATCGACCCGGAATACGCCGATCCACACCTCAACCTAGGCTTGCAGTTGCTCATGCAGGGCCGCTGGACCGAAGCGTGGCCAGAGTTCGAATGGCGTTGGCGCACGCCGCAAATGGAGCCCTTTCGCCGCCCCTTCATCGAACCTCAATGGGATGGAAGCCCACAGCCGGGCGCGACGCTTCTCGTCCACGCGGAACAGGGATTGGGAGACACATTGAATTTTATCCGATATGCCCCCCTGGCGGCGGAGCGGGTAGGGCAACTGGTCCTCGAGAGCCAGCCGTCCTTGGTGCCGTTGCTGGCGGGCATGGAGGGCATCGACGCCGTTATCGCCCGAACAGAAGTCTTACCGCCTTTTGATGTGCATGTTCCGTTGCTGAGCCTGCCTGGTATCTTTGGCACCACGCCTGAGACAGTGCCGTTAGCGGGGCCCTACCTTCGCCCGCCAGCGGGTATTCATGTGCCCCTACCGGCGGGCGACGGGCTAAAGGTTGGCTTGGTCTGGGCCGGCAATCCGCGCAATCCCTTCGATCCGTCACGCACCGCCGGCCTGGCACGCCTGAAGGCGCTATTGGACGTGCCCGATTGTATCTTCTACAGCCTCCAGTACGGCGAGCCGGGGGATCAGATCGCCGCCGAGGGCATGCAGGACAAGATCCATGATTTACGCCCGCTGCTCACCGACTTCGCGGCGACGGCGATCTTAGTGGATCAATTGGACGTGGTCATCAGTATTTGCACGTCGGTGGCGCATTTGGCTGGAGGAATGGGGGTGGAAACCTGGGTGATCTTATCGCAGGACGCGGACTGGCGATGGATGCGCGACCGCAATGACAGCCCCTGGTATTCCTCGGTTCGCCTATTTCGCCAAAGGGAGTTGGACGATTGGCCGGAATTGGCGGGACGGGTCGCCGAAGCCTTAACAACAAGATCAGTATCGGCCGTCTAGACCTTAACTGGACAATTAATTCACCGTGGTTCCCGAGTGATAACTGAAAATCTTTCAAGTCGATGACGATCAGGGTTTTCTGAAACTCATTAGCGTGCTTCTGGAGCCGAGTGGCCATGAGTTAACCCTAACACACGCCGGCACCAACGGGGCCATCGAGATTCCTAAAACCCAACTCGGCTGCATTGTCACCTGATGTTTTATGATAGACTTGAATGGCGTGCAATTGGCTAGGGACTCTGGGAAAGCGGTAAATACAATGACATGAAGATGGTGCTGGTGTCCGCCCGGCTGGACGGGAAAACTGATGACGTGGCCCGTATGGCTAACTTTGATGCCTACGTCACTAAGCCTATGGATCTCTCGGCTTTGAACGAGATCGTGGAGCCGGCGGTGTTTGTCTAACGTCAGTCCACTTTAGAACACAGCATTTCCTTCGCGGCGAGAACGGCGCCGCCGACGATCAACAAACATCCCACCCCCACCGTCCAAGTGGCTTTGCCTTGTCCGAAGAGAATGAGAAGCGCCGTGGAGATCAGCGGTGCGGCATAGGCGAAGGCACCGAGGACTTTGATGTCGCCGTGTTTGGTGCCGTAGTCCCAGGTGAAGAACGCCATGCCCACGGGAAACAGCCCCAAGCCTAGGACGGCGAACCATTGCAGCGTTCCGTCGGGCCAGACCGTTGTTTCAAATCCCAGGTGACATAGCGCCGCCAGTATTGCTGTCGCCGCGCAGAAGCCGCCAACCGTATCCGTGGGTACTGAGCCGAAGCGGCGGTTTACGATGGAGTAGATCGACCAGGTCAAGGCGCAGCAAACAGCCATAACGTACCCGAGGATAAACTCAGTTTGGAACCCCGGGAGCCCGGCACGACCGGTGATCAGGATGGCTGCGCCGGCCAAGCCGGCGATGGCTCCCGCTAGGTGGAACCATCGCAATCGTTCGCCGGGCAAAAAGGCGGAGAACAGGACAATGAGCAGAGGCCACATGTAGGCGATCAAACCAGCCTCTACGGGCGGCGCGTGGCGGAGCGCCATGAAATAGAAGAAGTGATAGCCGAACAGGCCGATCACACCGACCATCCATGCACCAGGCGGCTGCCGCAGGTGGCCGATGACGTTCTCTCGATAGACGAGCCATTTTACGGAGATCAAACCCGTCGCGATACCGAAGGAAAGTGCCGCCAACAGAAACGGCGGAACTGCACCAGTTTGGGTCGTAAACAGCGCCAACAACCCCCACATGAGAACGGCTGTGCCGCCGGTGAGGGTGGCCGTACGTTGGCTTGGTGCGCTCATCGCCGGAAGCTGAGAACGGAAATACTCCGGTGAGGCCGCGATGCGATCGCGCCGCGGCTATCACCGTTCATGTTCGCCATTCGCGCTTTGTGGTCTTCAAAGACACTTTTCTTGACCAGTTTCAGGCGAAACGTCGTGCTGTCAGCCCAAAATTTCGAGAACGTACCGGCCTCTATGGCATTCCTCATAACGCCATGGCCGCACCGGTCGGTTGGCTGGGTGAGCCAGACGCGCCGGATGTAACCGGTACCGGTGGTGATATCTGTATCCGGGAGTGCGCCTTCTGGGATATGCACCCCCGAA
>CAJWVP010000213.1 GCA_913048145.1 uncultured Rhodospirillaceae bacterium | reverse complement strand
CATCATGAATTTCTTGAGCTAGGCGATCCTCGGCGGCGTTGGCAGCGCCCCCCGCTACATCGATCTCCAGGTGCTCGCGAAAACCATCCAGCATCTTAGCCTTGATCGTTTTCAGGTCGGGCAGGTCATCACCCATCAGCGTGCGCAAAGTCGTCACCCGTTTCGCTGCATCATCCAAGTTACGCTTTTCCAACTTCGCCTTCGGCACATTCAGCGCCGCGACCATATCCTGGGGGTTCATGTCGATCAGCAAAGTGCCCTGATAGAACAAGACGTCCCCGTCGAAAAAACCACCCGTCCCGCAGATCTTCTGCCCCGCAACCTCGATGTCGTTGCGCGGACGGTATTTCGCCTCAATGCCAAGCTGCGACAGCCCTGCCGCCGCGGCCTCACAGATGCGTTTCGCCGCGGTGCCAAGATCCCCAATGCCTAAATGTGCTCGCTTGAACACAAGCTCCCAACCCAATTGCCCCTCATCAAAAAAGATTGCGCCGCCACCTGTAATCCGACGGGCGACACCCACACCGTTGGCCTGACAATGCTCCAATTTGATTTCCCGGCGCAAATCCTGATGGCGGCCAACCAGCGCGGTCGGCGGGAAGCGGAGAAATCGGATCGTATCCGGGATCTGGTCGGCTAACCGCCCTTCGATAAGAGCCTGGTCAAAAGCGATATTTTCCCGGCCGCTACGCAGGCCCGTATCGATCACTCGAAAGGTGGGCGCCATGAATTAGGCCTCCACCGACGCGCGCTTGCGTATGTTCAGCTGGCGGCGGATTTTCTTGATGTCTTTCTTGATTGGCTGGAAGGGGAAGCTAGCGATATTACTCGGCGGAGAGTCTCCGTAGGGTCGGTCGCAAGCGGAAATGTCCTCGGCGAACTTCCCAGGACATCCAGACGTGCGAAATGCAATACCCGCATCAATGATCGTATCCAGCTCGCCCTGAGGCAGGCCAAAGTCGCTGACGCGTCCCTCTTCATCGAAACGCATGTGATCAACCCGCACGCCGGCGTAGTCAATTAGGTATCGGGCTAGTTGCACGCGCCGCCATTGGTCGCGTGGCGTCGCCGGCAGGTGATCCATAAGTGAACCCTTCTCCGGAAAGAAGCAGAACATATGAGAATGGCCGCCCAAGTCCACCAGTTGCTGAACAAGGGTCAACACCTCGTACTCCGTCTCCCCCATACCAACGATGATATGCGCACCAAACTTCTGGTTTCCAAAAATATCCCGGGCATCGTTCAAGACTTCCCAATATTTCCTCCACGAATGCGGCGAATTTACGCCCTTGCCGCGCGTCCGGTCGAACAACTTAGGCGTTGCCGCGTCCAGAGCAACGGTAAAGATATCGGCGCCCAGATCCCTCAACACCTGGACGTCGTCCCGGGTCATGGTCGTCGGGTTGGACAAAATCGAGATGGGGATTCGGTCCGCCGGAATTCGATCGGTCCATTTCTTCAGCACAGTCACCGTGTCCGTATCCGAATTCGGATGCGTGATCATGGAAATGCACATGCGGTGGAATGGAGAGTTCTCGCCATCACGGGCTACGATATCGACGATCTCTTCCATGGGTACGGCGGGCCAGTCGACGCGGATGAAGTTGCGGTCCGCGTAATCCCGCTCGGCCTCGCGATGGCGCGCCAAACCGCAATAGGCGCAGTTCGCCCTACAGCCCTCTGGATAGGAAAGCAGAAGGTTCAGGCACCGGGTACACGTACAGCGGTGCATCTTACCATTCATGAGTCCCAACGTGATCGCCGCCGCCGTCGACATCTGGACATATTCGGGCGAACGCATGTGCGGCGTCAGGATATTGTAATTTGGCTTGTAGACGCCCGTGGGCGCAACATTATTAGATTTTACACGCTCGCCGTTGCGGGCAGTCTTGTCTGCCTCTGCCGGCAAGCGGGGTGCCATAGCTTCGAAAGGGTTGAAGTCCAGGCCAGTAGCATTGCCGTTCCTGGGGCCGCGATCTTCAGGTTTCAAACACGTCATGTGGTGAGCCTTTCTATTACCCTGTTCCTTAAGCCGCCCAGTATTCGGGGTAGGCAATCCAAGTCCTGCGCAATTCCGGTAGCTTTGGTGTCCGATTTTCCGCGTGCACCGCCAGGATTGAACGACGGCGCCGAACCGCCTTGTCCAGAGAAGCGCCAAAAACGTCGGTCAACTCTTCTTCGTAGGCCGCGGCCGCGTCGACCTCACCGGCCACCAAGGCCGCAGCAGCTTGACCGGCTAGGGCGCCTGAGATCACGGCTGCCGGGATGCCCGCGCCAGTGATAGGGTTGGCAAGGCCCGCTGCGTCGCCGGCCAGAAGCACCTGGGCCGCACCGAGACGTCCAAAAGGCGTCAGCATGCCACCCACGGGAATGGCCCCACCCGTATGTCTGATCACGCCTGGTCCGACACGGCCTTCAGCCACCAACCGCGCATGAAGATCTGCGACCAACTTCTTGAGCCTGGCCTTCGCCGCCGTTGCCACGCCCGCGCCGATGTTGGCGAACGCGCCCTTTGGAAACATCCAGCCGTATCCGCCGACCAAATTGGCGGAAAGAAAGATATCCGTAGCCTTGTGCGGCTGCGACAAAGGCACCGTTACTTGGCGTGTCTCCACCAGGTGAAGATTGACTTGGCCGATGGCAGCGCCAACGCCGGAACGCGGGCCGTCCGCACCAACAACAACCCGGGCCGTGACCCGTGCACCGTCCGATAACAATGCGACGCCGTTAGCGTCCAAAGAGCGAAGGACCGTCCCAAACCGGCAATCGGCGCCCCTCGCGCGCGCGTTAGTCAGAAGCTGCCGGTCAAATTCAGCCCGGTCGATCATTTGACCGCGGAAGTCATCGCGGTAATAGGCAGGCTCGTCTTCCACAAAGGTGGCCATCTCAGTAATCTGTTGACGGCGCGCAGCACTTGGCGTGTCCAGTTCCTGACCGAGCAGCGCTGGCACGAATTCGGCGCATTGGACGGGTTCACCAGGATAACGACGCCGGTCGACCCCCATCACCTCAAGACCACGTGCCGCAACCTCTGCAGCCGCGCGGCAACCGGCCGGGCCCAATCCGACAATCAAAACATCGCATGACAAGTTCGCACTCATGCGGCGTACTGTCCTCTCGCAAAGTCACTTTCCCCGCCCAACTTGATGGAGCAGCAGGCATGTTCTTGGTGATAGGGCCGGCCAATGACGTCGGCCAATGCAACCATGCCGTCGGCGGGGAAGGCGATGCCATCGAGGCCAGCCATCACGGCGTAGGAATCGATCACGCGGCGCACCATTCCCGGCGGCCTCGCACAACCCAAAAGAACTTGTTTATTTGCGAGGCGCTGGCGGGCTTCGAGGAAGATCTCACCAACGTCACGGGTCGCAGGCGTCGAAAAGGTCCCCGCTCTCGCGTAGAAGGGCATGACGATGACCAGAACAAGGGCGTGAATGCCATGGCGCGCACAGATGTCCAGAGCATTCGCCTCGCCCATGGTGCGGCCATAGTGCAAACCGATGACGATGTGTGGCACCACCTCCATGGACGTTGAACAAAGGGACGCCAATGTGGCTTCGAAATCATCCACTGACCGGTCCAAGTGGTAAACGTCGCGGATCGTTTCCTGAGCACCAATTACATCCATCATGGCCGTGTCCACACCCGCCGTCTCCATGCGTTTGGCTCGCGCCTCGTCTAGGAGCGCCGAGTGGATTGCAATGCGAAGATGAGGAAACTCGGTCTTCAATTTTTCGATAACGGGATAGTAGCGTTCATAGGCTATCTCATTACGCCGGTTCGAACCGCCGGACAACAGAAACCCCTGCAAGTTATGCAGCAGCACCAGATCGCGAACTTTCTCTTCCAGCATCTCCGGCGATGTCGCGGGAATCATGGGATCAAGGATGTTCGCCTCACAGTGATCACACATGAGCGCACAGGCGCCAGCCGTGATCGAGAAGGCTGGAAAGCTGTTCTTAGAACACCCGCTCAGTTCCTCGCTGGAGAACTCCTTGAACGTGGGGGTCGAGAAGCGAATGGGCCGCGACGCCGAGAAATCAGCCGCCTTCTGCAGGCGCTCGACCATGTCTTCATCGAAGGGCGCATCTTCAAGGGCCTCAATACCTCTGGTGACGTTGGTCCAATCGGCTGTCATTGGCTTCTCCTCCCCTTTACGTCTTAAGCGGCCCGCTGCAAAGCGAGGCGTTCAACATCAGGCCGAACGGCCGTCTCCGCGGGGATATCAGCAATGGTCGTGCGCCAGGCGGAGACAACATCCTCTTCATCAACGAGATCTGACTCGAACCCATCAAGAAGCGCAGCGACCGCACCAACCACGGGCTCGTTTACGTCATAGCCAGCCAGAACCGCCCAGAGACCGGCCCAACACCGCGTTACGGTCCAGGGGTTGTAGCCACCCCCGCCTAGAACGACTGTGCGCGATGTGGCGTCGCGCGCGCATGCAACGGCTGACCACAGAGCGACATTCGACAGGTTCATGGCGGATAAGGGGTCCCCGGCCAGGCCGTCGGCTCCGCAGGTAATGACAACAGCATCCGGCACAAAGCTCGCGTGTACCGGCATGACAACCGCCTCCATCAGAAACCCAAGCTCCGCATCGGAGAACCCACGCGGGACAGGGAGATTCCAGATGTTCCGCGACGGATCGCTGAACTTACCGGAGTGTGGCCAACGATCTTGTTCATGAATGGAGACGGTGGCGACGCGCAAGTCATCGGCAAAGGCGTCTTCAACGCCGTCGCCATGATGGGCATCCAGATCCAAATATAGCACCCGCGCCATACCCGCATCTAAGAAACGATAAATCGCAAGGACCGGATCGTTGAAATAGCAAAACCCGCTAGCCTTCGCGGGCCGGCCATGATGCGTACCTCCAGCTGGATTGTAGGCGCAACCGCCATCCAAAACGCGTTCCGCCGCGTGGATTGATCCGCCACAGCTGGTCGCCGCCCGTTCATACAGCCCCCTGAATACCGGGTTCTCCAGCGTGCCCAATCCAAAATACTCGCGCAGTCGGCCGTTGGCCTTACCAGCCTGATCCGCTTCGATTACCGCATCCACGTAAGCTGGCGCATGGAAACGAATGAGATCCTCCCGGCTGGCTACTGGACTCTCCACGTAAGCTCCCCCATCCAGCCACCCCATGTGTCGGCAAACGTCCATCACCGGGCCAACCCGAGGAATAGTCAACGGATGGTTGTTTCCGTAGGCGGCTTGTCGGTAGATATCACCCCCGATGAAGACGGTGTCATTGTCTTTTTTCATGGTCATGCCCCGCGCCGGGAAAGATACGGCGCCGACATCAGACCTTCACGCGTCAACAAGGAAACTGCAGGCGCCGCGCATGCCGCCGCAACCTCTTGGCGCCAAGGGTTAAGCCGCAGGCGCTGAACCAGGTTGTCCGCATCGGTAATACCGGCCCGGCGCAAGCTCTCCAAACTCGGATACATGGTCGCTTCCAGGAACAGATTGAGC
>CAJWVP010000212.1 GCA_913048145.1 uncultured Rhodospirillaceae bacterium | reverse complement strand
CGCCGTCAAGATCGCTTCCGAGCCCTCACTCATCTCCGACGCCACATCCGAGAACATACCAATACCCGACTGCACATCGTCCATACCCTTGGACGCCTCTTCCACGTTGCCACCCATTACCGGCCCCGCCAGCGGCCAGTAATTTTAAAGGATTGGTAACACAGACTGAGGTATTTTTTGTCCCATGATCAGTGATTTACGTGCGTTTCAAAGTGAGCGGCCATTGGCCTGCGCCATCATAGGCACGGCCTTGACGGCATTAGCATTCGCCCTGCCAGCGCATGCGCAGCAGGAAATCCGACTGGTCGCGCCGGAACCGGGCGAAGGTTTCTCGCGAATTCAGGGCAAGGACAACGCGGCCCCGCCGCCCCCACCGCCGCCCAGCGGAGAGGTCCTGTTGGACATGCGCGAGGAGATGCGCAAGTTCGTCATCTCAATTGCCCAGTTCGGCCGTCAATACCGCCGGGATTTCCGGATCATCGCTCGCGGCGGCCTCGACCTCTTGGTGAAGCGCGACGATGTGGATGAAAACAAGGTTTCCCCTGCACGAACATACGTGCGCGCCCTGGACGGCCTGGTCGCGGAGGGTATGTTCTTCACCGAACGACGGCCCGGCACGCCGCCGCCGCCGGAACGCCAAACCGAAATGCTTAAATTGGCAAACTATGCGAAGAACAACGGGGTGCGCGTGTTCACCCTCGACTACGGTAACGGCAACGAATTCATCGACAAGGCCCACGCCGAGGCGCAGAAGCGCGGTTTCGTATCCCTGGTCAGCAGCCGGCCATTGCTGGACGTCTCGTCGCTACCCACCTATCCCAAACGCCCGTTTGGGGAAAATCCAAAAAGTATCCTGTCCCTCGGCCAGGTCCACAATTTCATCGCCGTGACCAATTCCATCCCCTATGGCCGTGAGGATAACTTCGCCCTGACCCTGCACGGCACCAACTATGATATGGTCATTGTCGACGTCTTCCATGGCCGCCAGCCCCTGAGCCGACAAGCCGTGGAAACTCTGAAGTACAAGAAAATTGGGACAAAGCGCCTGGTTGTGGCACAGATGGATATTGGCTCGGCAGCAAGCTACAAGTATTACTGGAAAGACGACTGGGCCGAGGGCTCACCGCCGTTCGTTAACGCCCCCCATCGGGGCGACCCGGACCGATATTATGTGGAGTACTGGCAGCCCGGGTGGAAAAAATTGATCGCTGGCGACACCAACTCCTATATCTACGGGATCATTCGTCAAGGCTTCGACGGCGTCCTGATCGATGGCTTGGATGCTTACAAGTTCTTCGAAGGTGGTGGCGAAGAGAACGAGGAGTAATTATAAGCGGAACGGTTGGCCTCCTCGGCAAGGGGCAATAATGTTCGGGACATACCTGAAGCAGCCTATTTACGACAATTCTCTCCCAGCTCAATCTTCTTCATAGGAAACACTTGCTACAACGCCTACTTCGTTGAAAGCGGCATAATTTGGAGTGTCCAACGACTGCGACGGAGAATAGGTCGTTTTCTCCACGACCATAATTAGATCAACCGGTGGCGGCTTACCCCTTCCATAGTCCTATTTTCCCGGGCACTGGAATTCGATATTGTCGTCGAGGACATCGAGGAAGACGTGCAGATTTTTGCGTTATGCGAATTGAGGGGCCGTTACGGCTAGAGCTTTCAATTTTCGTGGCCCCTGCCCTGCCCGCAAATGCTCAGGTGGGTCTATGCGAATAAGCGCCGGCACCCATAAAACACTGAACGCTCTTGGCAATGGGGTGGACCATTTCGCCCAACCCCGTAAGATTGTTGCAGCAGGAAAGCGATGGATCGAAATCCCAAGCGATGACGATCGAAGATAGGGGTAAAGGCGATGGTTCTCAATCGAGCCGAGAGCTATGAGGAATTGTACGGCGATTTTCGCTGGGACATTCCAGACCGCTTCAACATGGGCGTCGATGTCTGCGACAAGAACGCGGCTCGGCATCCGGACCGGACCGGCCTCATCGTTGTCGAACCGGGCAAGGACACAGTCAGTTATACCTTCACAGACTTGAAACGCCTGACGAACCAGTTGGCCAACTTGTTCATTGCCAACGGGCTGGAACGGGGCGAGCGGGTCGGCATCCTCATGAGCCAGTCAGTGGAGGTCGCGATTTCGCACGTGGCAGCATGGAAGATGGCGGCTATCTCCATTCCGCTGTTCACGCTGTTCGGCGAGGACGCGCTCCGCTTTCGGCTGCAGAATTCGGAAGCCCGCATGCTGGTCACGGATATGGACAACCTACCGAAGATCGAAGCGATCCGCGAGGACCTTCCCCACCTTCAGACCATCTTGGTCGTCGGCCAGGGCGCCGACGACGGCTCAAAGCTGGATTTCTGGTCCTGCATGGCGAAGGCCACTGATGCTTTCGCGCCCGTAGACACGGGGCGCGAGGATCCCTCGTTCATATGCTACACTTCGGGCACGACAGGAAATCCAAAAGGTGCCCTGCACGCGCACCGCACCATTTTTGGCCACCTGACGGGTATGGAGATGTTCCACGACTTCCTGCCCGAGGACGGCGACCGCATGTGGACGCCTGCCGATTGGGCTTGGGTCGGCGGGCTCATGAATTGCCTAATGTGCTCGTGGCACCACGGCGTCACCAATGTTGCCTATCGGGCACGTAAATATGACCCAGAAGAGGCGCTGCGCCTGGTCGCTGACCATGACATCCGCAACACCTTCATGCCACCGACGGCACTCAACATCATGCGCCAGGTGGAAAACGTCCAGGGATTTAACGCCAACTTCCGCACCATTGCGGTAGCCGGCGAACCCATGGGAGCAGAGCTGTTTCATTGGGCTGAGGAAAACCTGGGTGTGCGCTGCAACGAGTTTTATGGCCAGACGGAATGCAATCTAGTGGTTTCCAACTGCCAGGCAATCATGGACGTCAAACCGGGCTCCATGGGCAAACCCGCGCCAGGCCACGTGGTGGAGATCATTGACGACGACGGCAATATCCTGGCCACAGGAAAGGAAGGCGAATTGGCTGTGCGACGGGAGGACGAACCGGTGCTCTTGCTCGAATATTGGCAGAACCCAGAAGCCACGGAAGCCCAGCGCCGCGACCAGTGGTGGCGTATGGGCGACGTCGGCACCAAGGACGAGGATGGCTATCTCTGGTTCATTGGCCGCGCCGACGACGTGATCACGTCGTCGGGCTATCGCATCGGTCCTGGCGAGATTGAGGACTGCCTGTGCAAGCATCCGGCCGTATCCCTCGCCGCCGCCGTCGGCATACCCAACTCCGTGCGCACGGAAAACATCAAGGTATTTATCAAACTCGCGCCCGGTCACAACGGTAGCCCGCAACTGGAGGATGACATCCGAGGCTTTGTAAAGACCTACCTCAGCCCACACGAATATCCGCGTATGGTCGAGTTCGTCTCTGAATTACCGCTGACCGCGACCGGTAAGATCAAGCGCAAGAACCTGCGGGACGCCGAGATCGCTAAGCTGATGGAAGACTAATTTGCTCTTGCGGCACCCATCTCCTCCTCGGCCAGGAACTGCGGACGCGCCAAAGACAGCAGGCATTGGCGCGTATTTCAACGGATTGGCTTCAGAAGGAACAAAGTACAGCCGTGGTCGCAGGGTTGCCGTGATCAGCATGATCGGGGCCTCCTGCGGGGATTGGAGTTACTTGGCTGGCGCGAGATTATCCAAAAGGGTCCGGGCTGGCGATTTCGGCTTCGGTTGCGGGCCGGACTTGTTCAACAGCAACCGGCGCGCGTCCGATTCCCGTTGCCAGCGCTGCTTGGCTGTTTCTTTGCGCTCGGGCGACGGATTTGGCTTCAGACGCTGGATCGGTGCCCATTGGCCAGCCGTATCGTAACGCCAAGTCTTGCCGCTGAGGGTATCAAGCAGAATCATCGGTGGCCCCGGGGAGATTTCGAAGCGACCGTAATCCTCGCCATGGCTCGGCCAAGGGGCCACCAAAAGACCGATCAGCAGGATCACGAACAACCTCATGCCTGTTTCACCAAAAGGCCAGTGATATCGTCCCTCTTATGGATGCGACCAATGTAGCCAGCGACAGTCGATCCAACGTCTCCGACAATCCCCAAAACGCCCATGACAGCCCCGTCGTTCGGACTCAAAGCGTCCATGAACCGAGCCAAAAACGGGCGGCCCGGTTTATGCGCCTCGACGCGGCTCAATTTTTTAGTCATAACGATCAGTGTAATGGAACTGGCTATGGTTTCCAGCCTCCCTAGGTTAAGCTCTCGCCGAAATGAAAAGGGAGAATGACCAATGGCCAAAACTAAACGCACCGCGCTAATCACCGGGTCTGGACGAAATATCGGGCGTGCCTGTGCATTGGCCCTGGCCGCAGACGGGATCAACTTGGTCATCAACGGGTCCCGCAACCAAAATGCCTGTGAACAGACCGCCGCCATGGCACGAGAGCTCGGCGTAAAGGCGAAAGTCGCCATGGGTGATATCGGACAAGAAGAGGACGTCCAAGGAATCGCCGGAGAAGCCATCCTGGATTTTGGCGCGGTGGATATCCTCGTTTGCAACGCCGCCATCCGGCCGTCTCATGACTTCCTGGAGATGACAGACGAACAATGGCATCGGGTCATCGACACCAATTTCATGGGTACCTTCTGGCTCGCCCGGGCTTGCTTGCCCGGCATGGTCGACAAGGGCTGGGGTCGGGTGATCAACTTCGCGGGGATGAACGCGATCCACGGCTACAACGGCCGCGCCCATGTGTCCGCTTCCAAACACGCCGTATGGGGCCTGACCAAGGCGCTCGCAAAGGAGTTCGGGCCCGAGGGGATCACCGCAAACATCATCTCCCCCGGCCCCATCGAAGGCGAACGCAATGATCCGACCATGGCCGCGCACATCGCGGAAATGGCGAATCGAGTTCCCGTTGGTCGGCTTGGTACCGGGGACGAGGTGGCCGCCGCCTGCGCCCTTCTGGCCTCCGACAAGGGCGGCTTTATCAACGGGCAAATGATCCAGATCAACGGCGGGGCCGAGACCTGAGCATTTATTTTGGCTGACGGGATAAGTCACCGGCATGAATTCAGCTGGTCAAAACCTGCGCCATGCGCAGCTAGAACGGAATATTCAAAAACACATACTTGCCGGCATACGGCACGGAAATCTATACGTGAAGGTCCAAGCCTCGGCTTTCTCAGGTATTGTCCAAAAAGCTCATCCGTTACCCGGCCATAACCAGTTGCCCCCACTTTACCGTCACGTCGCCCTTCTGTAGATGGAGATTCCAGAAATCGGTTTTGCCGGCGTGGCGTATCCCAGAGTTCAGTCAAGTAAACGGGAATGTGCTTAGATAGCGGTAATTGTGACACCTTCGATGACGAAGCCGTCATCCGGCTTAAACCGCTCGGCGACCATGCGCCGCGCCTCAGCCTCGTCGCAGGCGACAACGTCATGTTTCTGGCTGTCTGCCCAATGGTCTTCGAACAAATCGTGGCTTTGATTTTCCTTTACCAAAGA
>CAJWVP010000211.1 GCA_913048145.1 uncultured Rhodospirillaceae bacterium | reverse complement strand
ATATGGTAACAAAAATTTCTCAAGTTTTAACGATTACCGGATTGTTACTGCTGTTCATCGCGGCATGCGGAGGGCAGCCCTACATCCACTTGGCCAAAGAATACGATCGCGAATCCGAAACCTTCCTCAAAGGTATTACCGACCGCGATGACGTGACGATTTGCTATGCCAAGCGCAAGACAACGCCCAGTGTTGTCAGTCAGATGGCGGCGGCGGAATGC
Organism: uncultured Rhodospirillaceae bacterium; assembly: GCA_913048145.1. Lineage (GTDB taxonomy): Bacteria > Pseudomonadota > Alphaproteobacteria > Rhodospirillales > Casp-alpha2 > UBA3470. The sequence goes on along the minus strand of CAJWVP010000211.1, from coordinate 5,297 downwards.
CGGCGATTTGGAAAAATCCCAAGATTCCGCGAACAAACACTCCGGACCTGTCCACTCGCCACGCCTATTGCTGCTGTTTTCAATTGTCTCGACCCTGCCCAAAGGTCGCAGGGAAACGTCCGCTAATTCCGGAAGGAGAGCTGCCATGAAGGTCACAAAGAGTATTATGGCCGGTTTAGTCGCTGTGGGTCTTGGCGGCTGTGCCGATACAATGAATCGCGTTCAAGATATGAGCTGGTTGGAAATCGGCGGCACTCTTGGTGGCGCGGTTGTCGGCGGATATGTCGGATCACAGTTGGGCGGCGGCTTCGGCCAGACCTTGTTCATGACCGCAGGCGTGCTAATGGGGGGGTCGAGCGGCTATACGGCGGCGCGGAACCTCGGTCAATCGGATCAAGCCCGATACGATAGCACCGTGCGGCAAGCGTTGGCGCAATCCAGAGACGGCGAAGTTGTTCATTGGCAGAACCCAAACACCGGTCGCACGGGAATATTTCGTGCCGTGAACACCTATCAGCGTTCCAATGGCCAATCCTGCCGGCAATATCGGGCGTCAGTGGTGTTCGATGACGGGATATTTTCCGGTGGCGGCGTTGCATGCCAAATGGCGAATGGATCCTGGCTCAAGCTTCGCGACGAATTTAGTTGAACCGGTGAGGTGTGATCGTCAGAACTAAACACATGGTTACAGGTGTTCTGACAGCAGTCATCGCCGGATATATCGCTTTGGTCGGCATCATTTATGTCGGGCAACGCGGCCTCATGTATCATCCCGGTGGGCCTATTGGTCCGCCGGCAACATATGGTGTGGGGGAAATGGCTGAGTTGCCGTTGGAAAACAACGCTGGACACCCTCTCATGTCCTGGTACGCGGCGCCCCAGCCAGATCAGCCTGTTTTGGTCTTTTTCCAAGGCAATGCCGGGTCCATCGGTGATCGTGCCGAAAAGATCCGCCCATACCTAAACGCTGGTTTCGGCGTTATCTTGGCTGGGTATCGTGGTTTCGGTGGCAATCCCGGATCTCCAAGCGAGGCCGGGCTCTATAACGATGCGGCAACCGTTCTCACCCATTTAAAAGCGATCGGTATTCCACCGGAACGTTGGGTTATCTATGGCGAATCCCTGGGAACAGGCGTGGCGACCGAGATGGCACATCGTTATGCCGTCGCTGGCGCGCCCGTAGGAGCCGTCGTTCTGGAAGCCCCCTTCACATCTATGGGGGATGTGGCCGCCGTCCACTATCCTTACATCCCAACCCGGCGCCTAGTATGCGACAAGTACGATTCGATCACCAAGATCGACGCCATCAACACACCGTTGATGATTATACATGGCGCGGCGGACCGGACGGTGCCACAAAAATTAGGTCGCCGCCTATTCGATGCGGCGAAGAAACCGAAGTTCTCCTTGTGGCTCGAAAAGCCCGGCCATAACGACCTCTACGATTTTGGAGCGGCGACCCATATCATCCGCTTCGCACGCTTAAACGTCGATCAACGTTCACTGATTTAACACTATGAAATAAAACGATAATCCAAAAAATTGAGCGATTGTCGATCCTTGACTCTTGACCTTGGTTGTGAGAGATCAGAAGTGATGTAGTGTAACTGTACCAGTCTTGTGTCCACGCGCTGGTCCATTTGCTCTTGAAACCGAACCTGCTGACGGATCGTATTCATGGCGCAAGTGCCTAAAATTTATGCCCCGACACCGGCACAATTCGTTGCGGCGGCACGCGGTATGTCCGTCAGCAAAGTGGCGTCACTGAATACATCGATTGATGAATCGAATGCCAGTAATCCCTCCGCGTCCGAGACAGAATTTACGCTCAATGAGGATTTTCGCCGTGATGCCGGAGCGGATGGCACACGGAACCAAAACATGTTCCGGAATGGCGGACACCTTGCGCTTCCGACCCAGGTGTTCACCTCGCTTGTCGATCAGTTAAGCGGTTCCGGTGCTAACGACGACGACCCGGACGTCCGGGCGCGGCGTATCGGCGGCATCATCACCAAGGCCATTAAGACCTACGAGACCAATTCCAAGGTAATCCACCGTAATCCCGACGTCACCGGAACAGAGTTGAGCATCCGCCTCTAATGGCCTCTATATAGGGGACGCGGCGGCCGGGTTTCCAGCTTTTTTACGCCCGGCACCTGTGATCGCCAGCACCCCGCGCAGAGCAACTCGTAACCTCGTATCATGGCAATCACTGCGATCTTAGATACGACCCTTTCCGGTCTTATTACCGGCGCGACGCAGGCGAATGCGGCAGCTATCATTTTCGTCAAATAGAACACGCCGAACTATCAACACGTCCAGGCGATTTCCATGTCCCTGGCCATTGGTGGCGCTGGCGCCAGCTTACGTTCACAAATCCCCGTTAAATCAAAACCCTTTGACTTACGACGCGGGTTTTCAGGTCTGATCGCCGCCAATGTGGCTTATAATGGATATTTATTGATCTTGCGCACGGCGGACGAACATATCGACGAATTGATCAATTTGACCGGTTGAACCGAACTTCGGCATCTTTCCTTTTTTCCCGGAAATATTATCTTAATCAAAGCGGGCGATCCTAATGCCCAGGGAACGACAGGGACGGGGACCAAGACCCATGCCAGCGGAAGTTAACAACGCTTTCGATATCGCCTTCTTCTTCACCGACACAGCGTTAGCAGAGAACGAGCACCTCCAGCCGCAGAAGCTTCAAGGGCTGCTCTTCCTTTCTCAGGCCTACTTCTCAGTAGCCTTCAAGGGCCGGAAACTGATGCCGGCGGTATTCGTGGCCGATGAGCGCGGGCCGTTAGAACCCAATGTGTTCACGGCATTTTCCAAAGGCCGCCCGGACATTGACACTGACCTCTTCCTACACGCCGAGGTGGAGAGCTTCCTAGATGCTATCTGGCGACGCTTCGGTCACATGAGCACCGAGAAGATTATCAAGATGACAAAGGATACGAGTGCTTACAAAAACGCGAAAAAGCGCGGCCATCGTGCTGAAATCTTCCTCAGTGAGATCCGCGAGTCCTTCATCCATGCCGAGAATACACCAGGGATCAACCAAGTGGTAAAACCCAAGCTTTACCGTACTCAATCAGGCAAAAATGTGACCGTCGAGAAGTGGATGCCGGGCACCAAACCGGCCAACAGATCCCCCAAGTAGCTAGGGCATTAGAAAATCGAAATCGCAGCCGTCTGGCGCCTGCGTTACCCGGTTCAGATAAAGGTTGAGATAACCTCGTTCCGCTCCAGCATGGGCTGAGGGCGGTGTCCAAGCCTCGCGCCGCCGAGCCAGTTCCGCGTCCTCGACAAGAAGTTCTAGACTTCGGTTGGGCACATCCAGTCGAATCCAATCGCCGGTCTCGACCAGGGCCAGAGGCCCTCCAACCGCTGACTCCGGTGCGACATGCAGGATGATCGTCCCAAAGGCGGTGCCGCTCATGCGTGCGTCTGACAGGCGCACCATATCTTTCACGCCCTGTTCGGCGAGCTTTTTCGGTATCGGGAGATACCCAGCTTCGGGCATGCCGGGCGCACCCAGAGGCCCCGCGTTCTGCAACACCATTACATCGTCGGCGGTGACGTCCAAGTCCGGGTCGTCCACGCGTGCCGCCATGTCTTCCAAGGACGAAAATACCAAAGCACGCCCTTCGTGGCTCAGGAGGTTCGGGTTGGCCGCCGACTGCTTAATCACCGCACCGTCTGGCGCCAGGTTACCGCGCAGGATGACCATGCCACCACCCGGGTAAAGGGGCGCGTCCACGGTTTTCACCACGTCTTGCGGATAGGCCGGGAGCAGACTGTCAATCTCTTCACCCAACGTTCGGCCGGTGACGGTCAATGTATCAAGTTCCAGATGATCGCGGAGTTCGCGCAGGATGGGCGCCAATCCTCCGGCGCGATGAAGATCCTCCATGTAGTACTGGCCCGACGGCTTTAGGTCCACCAAGACCGGGATGTCCCGACCCAGTTCGTCAAATGCATCCAGATCGACGCGGATACCGAGCCGGCCCGCCATGGCGGTCATGTGGATTAGACCGTTAGTCGAACCGCCGATGGCTTGCAGGACGCGGAGCGCATTGCGGACAGCGGCGGGCGTCATCACCTTTTTCGGCGTCAGGCCTTCGGCGGCCATGGCGACGGCGCGCTTGCCCGTCAGCTCCGCATGACGCAGGCGGTCCGCAAAGGTAGCGGGAATGGCGCCCCCCCCCGGCAGCATCATACCCATGGCCTCGGTCATTAACGCCATGGTGCTGGCCGTCCCCATGACGCCGCAAGTCCCGGCGGTCGGCACCAATTCGTTGGTCAATTCTTCCACTTCCACATCATCAATCTGCCCGCCCCGGTACTTGGCCCAAAATCGGCGGCAGTCGGTACAAGCGCCGACCCGTTCGCCATGATGGGTGCCAGTCAGCATAGGCCCCGTTACCTCGACAACCGCCGGAACATTGGCCGAGGCGGCACCCATGACCAAGGCCGGCACGGTCTTGTCACAGCCACCAATCAATACCACGGCATCCATGGGCTGCGCCTTGATCATCTCTTCCGTGTCGATGGACATGAGGTTGCGTAGGAACATGGACGTGGGGAAGGCGAAGGATTCGTGAAGCGATATGATCGGAAACTCGATGGGCAGGCCGCCGGCCAGCATGACGCCGCGTTTCACTGCTTCGACTATCTGCGGCACCGAGGCGTGGCAGGCATTGTAACCCGAATAAGTGTTGGCAATCCCAATCACCGGGCGCTCCAGGGCGTCGTCAGTATAGCCCATAGCCTTGATGAATGCCTTGCGAACATAAAGTGAAAAGGCGTCGTCCCCATATCGTGTCAGGCCCTTGCGAATACCTGTTCGGTCGTCGTTCACGTCTCTCTCCGTTTCTGGCTACCTCGGCCTGGGGGCCGTCACATCCTAAAGTCTTTCAGACGTTTTGGAAGCCTCTAGCCATGCCTCAGCATGTCGACATTGCGATCATCGCTGATGTCATCATTGGATCCGCCAGCATTGCGAACCTGGAATTACTTGATTATGCGGCCCAGCACGATCGATCCAGCGGACGACGCGATCCTCGCCGTGAATTCACCAGACGACATAGGGACTAACCCGAACGGGATAATGATGCCCCCCCAAATGCGCTCGCTATCAAGTCGTCAACCAAGTGGTAAACAAAGTCCTGAACTGGGAGGAGTAAAATAGCTCAGCCTGACGGTTAGCACCGAAATTCGGCGAGGTCATAGCAAGTATCAAACGTACCCACTACGCCGCTAGATACATGACTAAGAAAACCAGGAACATC
>CAJWVP010000210.1 GCA_913048145.1 uncultured Rhodospirillaceae bacterium | reverse complement strand
GGAAAACCAGCCGGCAATCTGCTCGGGTGCAGACCGATCCGACATGGCGAGGTCCGCAATCAGCCGGATCCTCGCCGACGGCGACAATCCAATGCCCGTGCGTGCAATCCACCAATCGAGTCTCGCGCGCCGACGGAGGATGTTGTAGATCCGGTCGTTGATGGCCCGGCGATCTCCACTCCCCGCGTAACGGCGTCGACGGAAATAGGTATCTATGACAACATCCGGCGGCGACGTGCCGTCCCAGATTTCATCAAGAAGTTCCTGGCTGGCCATAAGGCGAGGACCGGGCCTCATGCGAATATCCGATTCCCAGACATTTGTAGAAACTATTGCGCTAGGGTCGCCAACGCCAGTCCCGCGGCAAACTCCTTGCGCGAGCGAATTGAATTCGCCTAACGCCACACTAGACATACACCATTATCTATCGCTGCACGGTATTTTATGGAAGAACGGGTCCGTGCATCATTATCTGCTGCACGTTTAGCTCGGATTGCTCAACTTGGGTGCCCTCAGCTCAATGCTGAGCGCTTTTATGCAGGGCTGGCAGGATACGATTTTCTATGCAGCACTTTTGGAACTGGCGGGATTATTATCACTGTTTCCTTTATAACTGGTTGGGTTATGCAGCACAGGTCTGGCGGAGAAACGTCAACCATAATCACCTCAAGTCCGTCGCGCCGCGCGACAATCCCGTCGCAGACCAACACCTGGCGCGACTAAGTGAAATGAAGGACGGACGACCCGTTCTTTCGCATCAGCATTGCCGGCAAGGGCCCTGGCATCAATAGTCGCGATGGGAATGTTCACTCACAACGGCGCCCGCAACGTGACACGTTCGCTCTGAATCTGCTGGCGGCCAGTTAGAGAAAATCGCACGACAAACGCGCCGGCGACAAGCTTTCCAAAGTCACACCGCGAACCTGCACATCTTTGGGAATGTCTTCTCCAATCACTAGACAGGCGGCGATATCCGCCAAGGCCGGTGCGGTTTGAATGCCATACCCGCCTTGCCCCACCAGCCAAAAAAACCCGTCGACGTCATCCGCGTATCCACACACTGGTGACTTGTCATGGACGAAAGTACGCAAACCTGCCCGCTTCGAGATCAGCCGCCCCACCCTAATCCGAGTCACACGCTCGATCTGATCAATGCACGCGGCAATATCAAGTTCTTCAGGCTGGCTATCGCAGGGCGCTGAGGGCGTTTCGTCCGCTGGCGAAATCAACAGGTCTCCAGCTTCCGGCCGGAAATACCAGGTTTCATCGAGGCTGATGGTCAGCGGCCAATCTGTACACGGCTCACCGGGATCAATCGTCAGTGCCGTTCGACGCTTTGGCACCAGCCCCACTGGTTGCGTGCCGGCACGATACGCAACCTCATCGCCCCACGCGCCAGCGGCGTTGACAACAATGGGGGCGGACATAGTCCCCACTGATGTATCGATTGCCCATGCGCCGGCGCGCCGGATAAGGGTTCGGACTTCAGCTCCTGTCTCCAAGATCCCGCCGGCGTCGCGAAACCCCTTAAGGTATCCCATCAAAAAGGCGTTCGCATCAATGTCCTGAGCGTCACGTTCATAAGCCGCGCCGGCCACCGCGTTCAAGACGGGAACCATCTCAAGAACCGCCAATGGATCAATACGCTCAAGAAGACCTAGGTTCAACGGCTCGGTAACGAAATCATCCAAGGCGTCCAACTGTGCTTCGCCAGCTACGTAGAGTGCGCCACGGTCGGCCAAGAGAGGATGGTCACAAAACCCCGGTGGCGGGTTGTCGAAGAACGACCGACTGGCAGCGCTTATCGCTCTGATAACCTCATTCCCGTAACACCCGACAAAGGTCGCTGCCGATCGCCCTGTCGTGTGATAGCCCGGGTGGGCCTCCATTTCCACAATGCAAACGCTCATGCCACGATGCGCCAGTTCATACGCGACCGATGCGCCAGCTATTCCAGCGCCAATTACTATAATATCAGCCGTTCGATTGGGTTCGTTCATGACGGCGCCAACTTAAGCTGACACGGGACGCCCATCAACAGCGAAACGTTAAAGTTAGCATTCCCATGAACGTTCACTTCGCGGGCATAGTCAAAGACCGCGTGCCTACGTGAGCCCCCCGCATTCCCCGTCATCAATCCGACTATTAGACCGCTCATCATTCACGTTCGATTGGGATCAGGAGGGTATCCCGGACCATCAAATGGGCAGGCATGGGTCGTATCCGCGAGATGGCCGAAGTGGCCTGGGAAATCAGGGGTTAGCGTCGCTGACGAGAACTTAATCCTTGCTATCCGTTCACGGTCCGTCCATTCTTCAGGCGCGGGAAATCGTGACGCAGAATTTACGGTTTCGCGAGACGGAAGACACGTGTCGCTTATTGCGATGTTAAGAACTCAAGTCGCGGGGAGGCGACACGAGGAAGGAGCGAAGATGCCTAGTGGTACTGTGAAGTGGTTTAATCCAACCAAGGGTTTTGGATTCATTGAGCCTGACGATGGTGGAAAGGATGCCTTCGTGCATATTTCCGCCGTTCAAGAAGCGGGCCTGGCCGAATTAAAGGAAGGTCAGAAGGTGGAATTCGAGCTCGTCCCAGGACGTGACGGGCGAATGGCGGCCGGTGAATTGAAAGTCACCGAGTAAGCCAACTCACCTTAATTTGTTAAGCTATATCCAGGCGCTTCAGACGCAGTACCGTCTGTGACCATATCACATTGACGCGGGAGACGTTAGGGCTGTTCATTTCTCCCTCCAACGTACCTTTAGTCGCCTTGACACTGCACACGCCCCCTCCGTTCGTTGCACCTATTCTAAGGACAGCCAGGATTTCCGGGCTGAGAGTTCCAGGTGAATTGCCTGCATTGATCCGTCGAACCTTATCAGGGTAACGCTGGCGTAGGTATGAAATATCGGCGCAACCGACCTGCTTCGCGCCTTTCCAGACCGACGCTTTCTCCCGGATCTCTTCTCCATATGCGTAGGCTGCGCTACCTTTATGGAGGAGATCCGTCATGAATGTCATCTGCAAACCAGATACCGCGTCCGTGACAACGGGCGCCTACACCGATCCCAACGTGACAATCGACCTGGAGAAGGGCTCGCCCCGATCCGCCGGGGATGGATCCTGAGCCGCCGCGATATCGAGGAGTACCGGGGCCAAACGGTCAAACCGGAAGACAACGGAAACATCTCAGACGATAAGCTGGTCGAAGAGCTTCCGAACCAGCGTCCGCCCCTGCGGTCAAAGGGCGGCAAGTCGGTCAACCAGTGCCACTATGCCCGCCAAGGCGTCATCACCCAAGAGAGGGAATACATTGCCCTGCGCGAAAACATGGTCCACGAGCACGCCCCCGCGACGACTCGCTGTCGAAATCACGCTTTGAGCTCCATTGGGAGGACTGAAGTTCTTTGCCATGAAGATTGCTAATCGCGTTTGCGACTAAGCAAAACGGGTATGCAGGAAAGGAGTAACAAGTTTAACTGGGAGGGCTCCGAGGTCTAAAAGGACAAATATTCAACAAAGCCGCAGAAGCGGTTGAATAAGTCCTTCTGCGACTTTGAGGGATGCATGGCCGGACGCAGCAAGGTGTCCGGTCTTTTTTTTAAAATTTCACTTTCAATTGGGGCAGATATGCGGCAAATACGCGCTTCACGCTTATTTCGAAGGAATATTTATGTCTACTGGTACAGTTAAGTGGTTCAACTCCACGAAGGGATTCGGCTTCATTGAACCCGAAGATGGCGGCAAGGACGTATTCGTGCACATTTCCGCAGTTGAGGCTGCGGGCCTGCAGGGCCTGCGCGAAGGTCAGAAGGTTGAGTTCGAGATTGCGCCCGGTCGCGATGGTCGAACTTCTGCCGAAGATATCAAGGCGCTCGACTAAGTCCTACGCGCTAGCGCGGACATCGAGTTATCAAGAGTCGTTGGATGATCCAACGGCTCTTCGCTTATGGTCATGACGAACCTTGTCCTGCGATCGCTAGAAACGTCCGATGGCGCCCGTTGCGTTGATCTTTTCCAGCGAGAAGACGGAAGCTACGGGTTCGAAATTTATCGGCGCGATGCTGAGGAGCTTAGCAGTTGGTTTGCCATTGGTGGATTCGCAGAACAACGCTTTTCCACAGAATCTTCCGCGCTCTCTACAGCCGCACGGCATGCCCCGTGGATTGCTGAAAAGTAACGGAAACACTCCACTTATTGTCATTGTAAATTGACGGCACAATTTGTTGTTGACCGACGAGTTACCCCCGATTACCGGGTCCAGCGTACAAGTGCATAGACGCGGATAGTATCTTCTGACGCTGAAATGAGGCCCAGCCATCACGCTGGGCCTCTTTTTTTCGTCCCTCAGGCGCCGGGGGCAACCCTCCGGGCTAAATTCGAACCTTGAGGAGCAAAAATAAAGGCGGTGCAACTGACCGTCGCGCAAAATAAAAAAGGAGACGCCAAGTGCTCAGACTCGGAGTCTTAGCATCGTGCTCGAAGGCACGCCCTGACGCCTCCTGAACCTCTCTACCCGCAGGTTTCCTGGTTCATGTAGTCCCGCCCGAGGGCGTTTCGACCAAGCTGTCCAATCCGAGAATCGCCCAACCTCGGGGCCCTTTGCCCGAAGGCCTCTGCCCCCAGCCCGACCACCCGAAGACGTCCCCGTCTCAGCCCCGGTGCCCAAAGGCCCGTTGGCCACAGCCCGTTCGCCCAAAGGCTCCCTGGCCTGGGGCGTCGTTCTCGAAGGTCATCCGCTCCAGAACCCGTCCACCCGAAGGCTTCCCGATCCCGCCCAGCTTTCACCCCGAAGACCCGAACCCGAATACAGTTATGTCGCAACCGATCCGTTGAGCGGTCTACAGAGGAAACAGCCAGCTCGAACCCAGAATGCACTTTCTTAGGGGTAGACCTGTGGATAAACGGTGGATTGTCCAGCGTTATCGAGGTTCGGCCGTCGCGTCCACGTACGCCTTGAACCGCAAACGGCAAGCAACCGGGTCCATATTGCGCTTGTAAGCCGTTGGCGGGCCATCCATTACACGGCAGAGCAAGAACCGTGGTGCAGCAGATTGTTTTAAAAATTCAGCAGCTTGTGCGAATTGTGATGATTCTGACAAGGTCATAGTGGCGCCCAACCCGGCTCCTTTAGCGACAACTTCCAAGTCCGTACGATGCGATGTATGACCAATTTGACCACCGGTTTCGCCATGGCAACCGTTGTCAATACAGACAATGCTCAAATTGGCGGGCTGCAAAGTCGCGACACTGGCTAGTGACCCGAGGTTCATCATCAGCTCTCCGTCGCCAGTAATGACCAGGACCTGACGGTTCGGTGCTGCCAACGCCATGCCAAGCCCCATGGACACGGCCGCGCCCATGCAACCGGCCATAGTGAAGGTGTTATCTCCGTCATCGGTCAAAGCGGCTGCGTCGCGCGCGGGACCGGCCAGGCCAGTGATGATCAAGTAATTCTCGGGGTTAGGAATGATCGGTTTCAGAATTTCGCGGCGATCAAGGGTGGAGTTGGTGATCATAAC
>CAJWVP010000209.1 GCA_913048145.1 uncultured Rhodospirillaceae bacterium | reverse complement strand
ATGGTCGGGGAGACTGGATTCGAACCAGCGACCGCTCGGCCCCCAGCCGAGTACTCTACCAGACTGAGCTACTCCCCGACCGTGCTTGGGTGCCTTGCGAACCGGCACGCGGCGGCACTATACGCGTCCTCCTGGGGCGTATCAATCAAGCAATACGACAATTTGCCGTTATCGATGGGTATTGACTTCCGCCCTCAACGCTTCCAATTCATCGATCGCATCTTGGATCTTGGATTTTAAGCTGTTCGACTTGAAAGAAGCCTTGTCGGAGGGTGATGGTGCTAAATCTGATTTCTTGAGGTTGCCCTCGCGCATCAACTTCTGGACGCCTTTGATCGTATAGCCTTCGTCGTAAAGAAGGCTGCGTATATGGCTGAGAAGTTGAACGTCTTCTGGCCGATAGTAGCGCCGGCCGCCGCCGCGTTTGAGGGGGTGGACTTGCGAAAACTTGGTTTCCCAAAATCTAAGAACGTGAGCGGGCAAATCCAAATCCTCAGCGACTTCGCTAATCGTGCGAAAAGCGCCGGGTGATTTCTTGGGTTTGACGTTGGGCATGCTAACGCGCAGGTCTACTCAGAAGGCGAGCGGCGATTAATTTGGGATTTCAGAACCTGCGACGGGCGAAAGACAAGAACTTTGCGGGGCAAAATTGGTACTTCCTCACCGGTCTTTGGGTTGCGGCCGATACGTTGCCCTTTCTGGCGGACGGAAAAGCTACCAAAAGAGGATATCTTGACCGTTTCACCCTCGACGAGAGATGCGGTCATCAAGTTTAAAACCGTCTCAAGGAGATCTACCGATTCGTTCCTCGACAACCCGACTTCTTGATAGACCGCTTCACCCAAGTGGGCGCGTGTGACCGTTTCAACTGCCATAGCGATTCCCCAATTATGAATTGTGTCAAAGCCTATCGAACCGGGATAATTAGGTCAATATCAGAGGGATGCGCTGAATATCACCAACGGACGAGGCCTGAACCCCAGGTCAATCCCCCGCCCATGGCTTCCATCAGAACGAGATCACCCTTTTGAATGCGGCCGTCACGTACGGCCTGATCTAAAGCCAACGGAATGGAGGCCGCTGATGTGTTGGCGTGCCGCTCCACGGTGACTACGATCTTCTCCTGTGGCATGCCGAGTTTCTTAGCCGTGCTGTCGAGAATCCGCCGGTTGGCCTGATGTGGTACCAGCCAATCCACATCGTCCATCGTCAAGCCATTGGCATCCAAGGTTTCGCCGACGATATCCGTAAGATTTGTGACCGCATTGCGAAAGACTTCACGACCGATCATGCGCACATGGCCAACCGTTTGTGTGCTCGAAGGCCCGCCGTCTACATACAAGAGGTCATTGGTCGATCCGTCCGAATGAAGATGGGTCGATAATACGCCCCTCTTACGGTTATGCCCGGCCACGGTGGAGGCGGTTTGATCAGCGTCGTTGGCGGCGCGCATCACAATGGCCCCTGCCCCATCGCCGAATAGCACGCAGGTCCCGCGGTCCTCCCAATCCAGGATGCGCGAAAACGTCTCGGCGCCGATCAGGACCACTGTCTTAGCCTGCCCAGCCTTGATAAAGTTGTCGGCTACAGCAAGGCCGAAGACAAAGCCTGAGCACACGGCTTGCACATCGAACGCTGCGCCGTTCGTCATGCCCAACTTATACTGGACCTTGGTTGCGGTGGCCGGAAACGTGCTGTCTGGCGTGGTGGTCGCCAAAACCACAAGATCGACCTCGCTGGCGTCGACTTCGGCATGGGCCAGGGCTCGCTCGGCAGCCGTTAGCGCCAAGTCTGAGGTCAATTCGCCGTCAGCAGCGATGTGACGCTGTTTGATGCCTGTCCGTGTTTGAATCCAATCGTCAGATGTGTCTACGCGTTCGGCAAGTTCGGCGTTTGTGACCACGCGCTCCGGCAGGTAGGAGCCGCAGCCCATGACAATTGATCGATACTGCATCAGCCCCCAACCGCCTTCCGATTGCCTTCCGCATCTGCGCAAAGCTGGGCGTAATCAGTCTTGATACTTTCGTTTATACCCTTGCCAGCAAGATCAACGGCGACCTGCAGTGCATTCGCAAAGCCAAGCGCATCCGTGCCGCCGTGGCTTTTAATACAAATACCATTGAGCCCGAGGAGCATGGCGCCATTGTAGCGCCGTGGGTCCAACTTCTGGTGAAGGGCCATAAGTGCCGGCTTCGCAAGCAGCGCGCCGATCTTCGACAGAAACGATGACGTCAGGGCCTCACGTAACTTGTAGGACATAAACTTCGCGGTCCCCTCTGCCGTTTTCAGGGCGACGTTCCCCGTAAATCCGTCTGTAACGACAACATCGACCGTGCCGGCTGCGATGTCGTTGCCTTCGATAAAGCCATAAAACTTGATGGGAAGGTGGGTTTCGGCTTGGAGAATGGCGGCGGCACCTTTGACTACGTCGTTGCCCTTCAAATCTTCGACGCCGACGTTCAAGAGACCGACAGTCGGCTTCTCAATGCCGAATACGATTCGGGCGAAAACTTCGCCCATAACCGCGAACTGGACCAGGTTGTCGGATGAGCATTCAATGTTCGCGCCCAGGTCGAGCATGATACTGTCACCGTGCTCGGTAGGGAGATAGGAGGCGATCGCCGGCCGGTCGATGCCCGGCAAAGTCTTGAGTACGAACTTCGCGATCGCCATAAGCGCGCCCGTATTGCCGGCGGAAACAACACCCGCAGCCTCGCCGTCACTGACGGCGTTGATTGCCAGGCGCATGCTCGATTCACGGCCGCCGCGCAGCGCTGCTGCCGGTTTGTCATCGCTTTTGATAATCTGCGGGGCGTGCCGGATTTCACACGCTCGTTTAGCATGGGTGAACCGTTCAAGAAGCGGACCCAACTGGGGCTCATCGCCAAACAGCAAAAATTTTACATTCGGAAGGCGCGCTGCCAGGAGATCGATGCCTTCGATCACCATATGGGGCGCGTCGTCGCCGCCCATTGCGTCAACGGACAGTTTCAGGTGTTCAACCAAGGCTGATCACCTGAGTGTGAGAAAGATCAATTTTCATAAAGACCTTTATAAGGTCAGGCCCGCTCAATAACCAGTGGTTACGCCGCCTCTTCCCCAACGGTCACTTCGCGGTCGTTATAATACCCGCAAGCCCCACAGACATGATGCGGTCGCTTCAGTTCGCCGCAATTGGCACATTCTTCGTAGGCAGACCCCACCAAAGCATCATGGGCGCGGCGCGAATTCCGCTTCGACTTGGAAATTTTCTTCTTCGGAACAGCCATGTCCGTATCCTCGATTCATTGTAACCCCTGCTCTGGGCCCGTTTTCATAAACAATTCGGTCGGAAGGAGCAAGTGGATATCAACGATCTTCGAGCTTGTCTTTTAGCGCGGCCAACGCCGCAAATGGATTGTCTGTTTCACTGTCTTTCACCGAGCCAAGCCGCGCCTTCGCCTCGGGCATACTGTCCAGGGAAACACCAGGTTTGCGGGGGAAGGGATTGATCTCAACGGCCAAAAGCTGGACGAGCGTATCGCCAACGTCAAATTGGCCGTCAATCATTGGTTCCGGCGGATCATCTCCCTCGGCATCGGTCTCCTCTAGGAGGTGGGCGGGTTCCGCGGCTTTTTCTTCAAAGATTAGCGAAACCGGGATGGAGAACTTGGATACGATCAATTCCAAGGTCACGGAGCAGCTTTGCAACACGGTCGCTTCGAGGCTGCCATCGACGGCAACGCGCGGGGTGCTGCTTTTCTCCATCCGAATGCTGATATCGATAGCGAACTCCTCCAACGACTTGACAGCTAAACGGTTCGCTAGATGTTGTCGCGGGGGCTCATCCAAAATCCATCGGATATCCAGTCCTGAGGGTGGCACTTTGGCGATGTTAATGGGGATCGTGAATTCCGGGTTCATGGAAAACTTGCCTATTCGGATCGAAGTTTGGGCTATTATTGAGATGGGTCAACAAAGGATAATCTGCCACCTAAAATCGCTTCTGTTGGCTGGTCAGAGAGGTTAACGGCCTCGCGGCGTATGTACGAACCGAGGGCCGAAACCTGTTCATTTTTCACGCTGGATTGCCGATATACATTGCGCTGAAGCGCGATGTCCAGACTATCGTCATCGCGGTTCAAGCCTTCGTCATAGGCCGCGATTCGGCCATAAAACGCCTTGGCCATTTCCTTTATGCGACGGCCGATGCCAACATCGCCAGCACCCATTTCGCGTAAGCTCTTGTCCATGTCTTCGAACATGATGTCAAATAAGGCTTGGCTGATTTCCTTCGTATTCGGCAAATCCCGCTTTAGCCGATGGAGAAGCAGAAACGCATGGATCATGATCATGTCGTAGCGCCCGTCTGGTGTGTCAGGTACGGCCAAATCCGTGTAGAAATAAGGTTGGCGAGCCTGCGCGACCACACTTGAATAGAGTTTCATCGCGACGGCGTTTTGTGATGCGTTTGCTTTAAAGAGTCCAAACAATGAATTGCGCTCCATTCGTGGGCGAAGCAATTTACCTTTCCGCGCTTGATGGCATAATACAGCGGTTTGATCAAAGTCTGAATCGGAGTGTTGACGGTAGAATGCGGATAACCAGATTGACGGCTGCGCTGCTGCTAGGGGTGCTCCTTGCGACGTTGGGCGCCTGCGGGACGCGCGTGGAAAGCCACGGAAACCTTCTAGACCCCGAATTGGTTGCCGACATCACCGATGGCGGCATCTCCAAACAAGAAATGTTGGAAATCCTGGGTTCGCCCTCGAGCGTTAACTCGTTCGGACAAGACACTTGGTATTACATCGGTGAACGCACCGAAACCCTCGCGTTTTTTGCGCCAAAGGTTAAGGAACGCCAGGTCTTGATCATCAAGTTCGACGAAAAAGGAGCCATGCAGTCTCTAGAGCACAAGGACCTAACTGACGGTCGGCAGCTGGCGCATGTCGAGCGGCATACACCGACATTCGGGCAGGAACTGACAGTCATTGGTCAGATCCTTGGAAACTTTCAGAGATTCAAAAAGAATAAGTAGAACTCATTGGTGGCTGTCCAGCCTACAAAAAACCCCGAAGGATCGGATCCTCCGGGGTTTTGTTGTTAAGGCGGGTAATCCTCTAGGCGAGGATGGCCAGCATTAGGATTGCCACGATATTCGTGATTTTAATCATCGGGTTTACCGCTGGACCAGCCGTATCCTTGTAGGGGTCACCGACGGTGTCGCCAGTCACTGCCGCATGGTGGGCGTTGGAGCCCTTACCGCCGTGATTGCCGTCTTCGATGTACTTCTTGGCGTTATCCCACGCGCCGCCGCCGGCGGTCATAGAAAGCGCCACGAAGAGGCCCGTAACGATGGTGCCCAGGAGGCTGGCGCCAACCGCGGCGAAGGCCGCGGATTGACCGCCGATGGCGTTGACCACGAAGTAGATCACCACCGGGGCCAGCAAAGGCAGCAGCGACGGCAAGATCATTTCCTTGATCGCCGCCTTGGTCAGTAGGTCGACGCATTTGCCGTATTCTGGCTTCGCTGTCCCTTCCATGATGCCCGGGATTTCCTTGAACTGGCGACGCACTTCGAC
>CAJWVP010000208.1 GCA_913048145.1 uncultured Rhodospirillaceae bacterium | reverse complement strand
GGGACGGCAGCGCGTGGACCGAACGCAGCGGGATGCGCATCTACGAATTGGAGGGCAAGACTGTGGGCCTGGTGGGATTAGGCTACATCGGCGCGGAGCTGGCGAAGAAACTCCGACTCGGGTTCAACTGCCGGGTTTTGGCTTACGATCCTTACTTAGACCCGCGCCTGGCGTACGCCGCCGGGGTAGAAGTATTTGGCGATCTACGCGCCATGCTCAGCGAATGCGAGCTGCTCTGCCTCGCTGCCGAGTTAACGGATGAAACCAGGATGATCATTGGCGCGGACGAACTGGCCGCGCTCCCGAAGGGTGCGGTTGTCATCAACGCCGCGCGGGGGGCGCTTTTGGATCTCGATGCTTTGGCTGACGCTTTGGACAACGGTCATGTGGCTGCGGCGGGCCTCGACGTGGTTTCGCCAGAGCCTCTGCCCGATGGCCATCGGCTATTGGCGCACCCAAACACGGTCATGACCCCGCATACGGCCGGGGTCACGACGGAGGCGACAAATCGTCTTGCCCACTCTGCTTGTGATCAGATCACAGCAGCGCTGGCGGGCAGGCTTCCGCAGTTTCCCGTCAATCGGGAGGTGTGGGACGCGACCAACTCGCGGCGTCCCGAGTAAACCTCCTGCTTATTCCGCGGCGGCTTGTTTCGCGAGTGAAGCGTCATTTTTGAGCACCACCTTGATGGCGTCCTCGATCCGATCTTTAGCGTAGCGAATGGCTTCTGGCAGGTCGTCCATATGAAATGTGTGTGTGTGGATTAGCGTCGCGTCAAAGCGTTTCATCTCCATTAAGGCCGCGGCCCGTTTGGTACCTGACTGGCCCTCGCCCCGGATGCCGTAGAGATAGATATTGTTGGCGACGATGTTCATCACATCGACAGGCACCTGTTCGGACGGGAACGCCGCTAAGCAGATCTTGCCACCCCTGTTAACCATGTAGCCGGCTTCGTTCAGTGCGTTCGGCGCGCCGGAGCATTCCAGCACGAAATCTGCGCCAATGCCGTTCGTTAGTTCCTTCACCTTCGCGACGACGTCTTCTTCATTTCGCACATTAATCACATGATCAGCACCCAGCTTGGTGCCGATCTTGAGACGATTGTCGCGGGTCCCGGAGAGGATGACGGGCGATGCGCCCAAGGCCTTCGCCACTGCAACGCCTAAAAGCCCGATTGGTCCCGGCCCCGTTACAACTACGCTGTCGCCGGCGACTAGGCCACCGAGCTCCGTGTAGCCGTACATGGAAGTCCCGGCCGTGACCACCAAGGTCGCCTCTTCATCACTCATGTGGTTCGAAATTTTCACCATGGTGTTGATGTTGTTAACGGCGTATTCGCAGAAACCGCCGTCCGTGGTGAAACCGTTGGCTCGGTGGCCCTTGTCGTTGCCCTGGTAGTTTTTGCCATAGTTGTGACACGACGTGTACATACCTTCCCGGCATCGTTTACAGCGCCCGCAACCGGCGTGAATTTCCACCGTGATTCGGTCACCGATGGCGTATTCGTCCACCCCCGGACCCAATGCTACGACGGTGCCCATATATTCATGGCCCGGCGTCCAATTTTTGTTGTGTGGTCCGCCGCCGTGAATGAGCGCTGGGGGGCCATGGTAGATGACCTCAATGTCCGTGCCGCAGACCGCGATGGCGTCGATTCGGACCAAGACCTCCGCCTTGTCAGGCACCGGAATTGGCTTTTCCGTGTGGATCAGTTCGCCGACGTCCCCCAAGACCCAAGCTTTCTGGCTGTCGGGGATCGGAAAGTCGGGACTGGTGGTGACGGTCTCGAGCATGGCGCTGCTTCCCTTGATTATCGTGTGGGCTAACGTTGTCTGAAAAAGGGAGGCTTGCCGCCTCGCCGATCAACGCAACCTCGACGATAATTTCGCACGAATACGAAAAATTGTCGATAATCCGTGTCATCGCCCATGGTCGTGGTATACGATTCGCATCGTGGCTCTGGCGGTCAACATCCCGCCGAGGCAAAACATAACGACAAGGCAGGACGTGTAGGCATGGAATTTGGCAAGGTCGACATTCCTACAGAGGTTTATCTTGATTTTCTCAGCGAGACGGTTCCCATTCACTGGGATAACCACGCCTATCTGATGGTTTTCATTTGGCTCGTACTGGTGCCCATCTGCATCATCGTCATCCGTTTCGGCAAGCCCGAACCAACGGAAAAGGGCATCCAGACTAAGATCGGTATCTTCAATCCGCTTTGGTGGTGGTTTTCAGTGCATAAATACGGCCTTTACGTGGCGGTGATCCTGTCGATCTTCGCCGGCGGCATCGCCTACACAGTGAGCCAGGGATTCAGTGGCTCGCTGCACGCCTATTTCGGCACGGCGACGTTGGTTTTGGGCGTGTTGCAGATGGCCTCGAGCTGGTTCCGTGGTCGCCACGGCGGCAAGTACTATTACACTGCGACACATGGCAAGGCAGAGACCTATTGGGGGGATCACTACAACTTCACCACCCGCCGCCGTCTATTTGAGGCTTATCACAAGACTGCCGGCTATGTGGCTTGTTTTTGCGCCATGGGCGCCGTCGGTTCAGGGCTCATGCAATTCCCAATCCCAAACCTAGCCATCGGCATCTTCATCCTGATGGCAATCTATGTGGTTGTCTGGATGGTGCTACAGTACATGGGCAAATGCCATGACGGCTACCGTGCCGTGCATGGTTATGGGTTGGAGCATCCTTACAATAAGATGCGCGAGAAGCTCTAACAGATGTGCCGACGTCCTAGTCTGCCAGTCGGAACCCGGCAAACTGCCAACGCTGATGGGGGTAGAAAAAGTTACGATAGGTAATGCGCGCATGCTCCGGCACCTTATTTGGATGATTAATTAGTGGAGCCTTCGCACAATGGTGTGACTTTAAGCGTCATGGATTTCAGCCTCAAGAGGTATCCCAGGCATTCAGACGATTGGGTGTAGCTCGGTCGTTTTCGCAAATTGGCAGATATCTATCGTCCCGACGCCACCGCTTCCACGAATGGATATGAAGCATCCAGAGAGCAAACTAGCTAAATAACGCTAATGATCTTTGATAACTCCTTGTGCGTTGCCAAAACTCAAACGAAAATGCGGGCGATTCCATGAGGGGCGACTGCGTCGAACCAAAAACTGGCATGATAAAAAAAATAACTAAAGTCGGAGAACCTAATGAAACGTCAAATTATTTTCTTGTTGAGCTTTTTGATGACGACGCCGGTTTTTGCAGCGGAAAAAATGACTCTTCTCCTTGACTGGTTTGTAAACCCAGACCACGCGCCGATCATCGTAGCCCGCGAAAAAGGCTTTTTCGCCGACCAAGGTCTTGAAGTGGAGGTGATCGCGCCAGCAGACCCGTCCGATCCGCCGAAACTTGTCGCTGCCGGCAAGGCCGAACTGGCGATATCCTATCAACCGCAAATCCATCTTCAAGTGGCCGAGGGTTTGCCGCTCATCCGTGTCGGGACTTTGGTATCGACGCCGCTGAACTGCCTCTTGGTACTCAAGGACGGGCCTATCAAAAAAATCTCCGATCTCAAAGGTAAGAAGGTCGGCTTCTCTGTAGCCGGGGTCGAAGAAGCGCTGTTGACGGCCATTCTGGGAAAGCATGGGTTGAAAATGAGTGATATTGAATTGGTCAATGTGAACTGGTCTTTGTCGCCGTCTTTGATGTCGAGGCAGGTCGATGCGGTGCTCGGCGCTTATCGCAATTTTGAGCTCAATCAGATGGAAATCGAGAAGGTGCCGGGACGGTGCTTCTATGTCGAAGAGGAAGGCGTGCCCACCTATGACGAGCTAATCTATATCGCCAATACTAAGCTCATGGACAAGGGCAAAATCCGCCGTTTCCTGCGCGCCACCGAGTTGGCCACGCAATACATCGTCAACCACCCCGAAGAGAGTTGGAAGGTTTTCTCTGGGACTTCGAAAGAATTACGCGACAAGTTAAATCAGATGGCCTGGAGCGATACCCTGCCGCGCCTTACCCTTCGTCCGGAGGCCCTGGACGAAGGGCGTTATGCCCGGTTTGAGAAATTTTTATCGGATGCGAAACTGGTAGAGGGTATCCGACCAGTCTCGAAGCTGGCAGTCGATTTGGGCGAGCAATGAGTTACGGAAGGACCTTCCAGCTTTGGCGAGAGGCTGCCGGTGACAACTGGCGCGACTACACCGACCACGCGTTTGTCAGGGGGGTGGGGGACGGCAGCTTGCCAAAGGCCGCCTTCGTGCATTACCTGACGCAGGACTACGTTTTTCTTTTCCATTTTTCCCGGGCCTGGGCGCTGGCAATTACCAAGGCTGGGTCCGTGGAAGAAATGAGACTCTGCGCCGCGACGGTAAACGCGCTGATCAACGAGGAAATCGCGCTCCATATTGAGGTCTGTGCCGATGCAGGTATTGCCGAAGAGGAATTGTTCTCCGTAGAAGAGCGACCAGAAAACCTCGCTTATACCCGTTATGTCCTGGATGCTGGTTATTCGGGGGACTTCTTGGACTTGATGGCCGCTCTGGCACCTTGCGTGTTTGGTTATGGGGAAATTGGGGCGACTTTGAAGAAGACCCATGGAGCCACGCCTTATAAGGATTGGATCGACACCTACAGTGGCGATAACTATCAGTCGGTGTGCTTCGAGATCGGAGCTTTGATTGATCAAGCTGTCGCTGATCGCCTTGGCCCGAACCCGGTGGAAAGCCCCAGTTGGGCAGGTCTTTGCCAACACTTCGATATGGCGACCCGTTTGGAAATTGGATTTTGGGACATGGGGATGCGCCCGTGAGCGCAGCCCCGTCGCTCTATTGTCGCGGCAGCGCCGCCTTCGGCGCGGTGCCTGTGTTCGACGCCATTGAACTAAAGATTGCGGCCGGACAATGGACCTGCCTACTTGGCTCCAGTGGCGTTGGAAAATCAACCATCTTGAAATTGTTTGCCGGTCTTGGCGACAAGGTCTCCTTCATTGGTGAGCTTGGCACCAGCGATGGTCAGTCGGATGGACGGGTCGCCATGATGGCGCAAAGTGATCTTCTGTTGCCCTGGCTGAGCGTGTCGCAGAACGTTTGCCTGGGCGCGACATTACGCGGCGAAGTGCGCGATGACGATCGTGTGGCCGAGGTGCTCAGCCGCGTCGAACTGTCGGAAAAATCGGAGAGCAAACCCGGGCAGCTTTCAGGTGGTCAACGTCAGCGGGTTGCTCTGGCGCGGACCCTTATGGAGGACCGACCGATTGTTTTGTTGGATGAACCGTTCTCCGCCTTAGATGCGAGGACCCGTGCGCAGATGCAGGAACTGGCCGCCGAGGTGCTTGTCGGACGCACGGTGTTGCTGGTCACCCATGACCCAGCCGAGGCCGCGCGTCTTGGCCATGTAATCAAGGTCATGACGGCGAACGGAATTGAGGACGTGGTGCCGCCTGCCGGCGCGGTGCCACGCCGCTTTGACGCTGACGACGTATTGCGGGTTCAGGCAGGGTTATTAGCCCGATTGAGGGAGGATGACGCATGCGTGGAAGCGAACATTTGAGAAACCTGTCCGATGAAGACTGGATCGCCGCGACCTGCCATGCGTTCAACAACATCT
>CAJWVP010000207.1 GCA_913048145.1 uncultured Rhodospirillaceae bacterium | reverse complement strand
CTTTCAAAAAGACGCCCTATGACAATGTCTCGCTGGTTGACCTGATGGCCGATGCGTAGCGGGTCACCAGATCGCACCTGTACAAGACCCACATCCATGAGGCCGTCGGATGAGCTCGTCGAGAACTGAACGCGACTTTAGGCGATCACACGGCATTTGCCAGCGCCTACGATGCCCACAGCGGGGGCAAAGAAGGCAAATTCTATATCTGGTCTGAGATGGAAATCGACGACAGCCTCGGCGATGCCGCCAACCGGCTCAAGGAGGCCTGGGGTATCTCCAATTACGGTAACTGAGATGGCCACAATATTCCAAACCGCTCGGCCTAGCTCCAGCTGGAAGATAAAAATCTCAAAAATATCCTTGCTGAGAAACGAGAAAATCTTCTTGTTATTCGCGTTTAACGTGTGTGGCCCAACGGGACGAAAAGGTTTTGGCGGACCGGAACGGCTTGATGATTGCCGCCCTCGACCGTACCGACGACATCTTTGCAGAGACGGATTGGATCGCGGCTGCCGTCAGCGCCTATAAATTCGTCCTAGCAGAAATGGACAGCCGCGATCTCCTCTTACATAGCTGGCGTGCTGGCCAGGCCCAGCACCCGCCCATCATCGAAGATTCCGCGAACATGGTGGGCGGCCCGCTCACGCTCCACAAGGCAACCAGCGAGGACGCCTATATGGCCCAAGCCAAAGCCTGGGCGAAAGTCACCAACCTCCATCACTGGGACGGTATCCATCACGGCTAATTCATGAGCACCAACGATACGTCTGGCTTGATCACCCGTCCAAAACCAACCCCCAGCGGCGCCAAGATTCCCCCGGCACAACTTGAACACTGCCGTTGACGGAACTGAAAGATCTCGAAGATTATTTGAAAGCCCTGCGCGCGCATCAATCGGAAACTAGTTGCCCTGGGCAGTGATGCTTCGCAAAATATCTCTAATCTCCTAAGGAAACATCCGATTAATCAAATTACGGAGCACACTATGACCAAAGCCATTCGCATTCACGAATACGGCAATGCCGACAACATGAAGTGGGAAGACGTCGACGTGGGCGCACCAGGAGAGGGCGAGGTTCGCGTCAAACACACTGCCGTTGGCCTAAATTTCATTGATGTTTATCAACGCACGGGCCTTTACGACATCGGCGCATTGCCGGCGACGTTGGGCATGGAGGGAGCCGGCGTCATCGAAGAGGTCGGCGCCAGCGTTGATGGTTTTGCCGCCGGCGACAGGGTGGCCTATGCCATGGGCCTCGGCGCATATTCGGAGTCGCGCCTGATGACCACGGACCGCCTCGTCAAGGTGCCCGACGGTATCGGCGACGACACCGCCGCGGCGATGATGTTACAGGGCATGACCGCCCAATACTTGTTGAAAAGTTCCTACGCCGTTCAGGCCGGCGACACGATCCTGATCATGGCGGCCGCCGGCGGGGTCGGACAAATCCTCAGTCAGTGGGCCAAGAGTCTGGGCGCCACCGTTATTGGCTGCATCGGATCCGAAGCCAAGGCAGAATTAGCGAGGGCCGCCGGGTGCGACCATACAATTCTCTACAATTCCGAAGACATTGCCGAACGCGTCCTCGACATCACCGACGGTGCCGGGGTTCCCGTATCCTATGATTCCATCGGTCAGGCCACTGTTCAGGCGTCGCTTGACAGTCTGAAGCCGGCTGGGGTTTTCATTTCCTTCGGTAACGCCTCCGGACCGATCACCGATTTCAATCCGGGCGTCCTGGCCATGAAGGGATCACTTTACATGCAGCGGCCAACCCTTGCGACGTATACGCGAAATCGTAAATTGCTGAATGCCGCCGCTGGCGATTTGTTCGACGTAGTCACTTCCGGGGCCGTCAGCATCAACATTGGCCAGACCTATCCGCTAGCCGAGACGGTTCAGGCCCACAAGGACCTAGAGGATCGCCACACCACTGGCTCGACGGTACTCATCCCCTAAAACGCTGTTAGGTTTGCGGTGAATTTTAGGATTGTACAGCGGAGAGCCTTCCAGGTCTCCATTCGGCTTCGATCAGGTGTTCATAGAATCAAAGAAATCATCATTGTTCTTTGAATGCTTGAGCTTATCCAATAGGAAATCCATGGCATCGGTGACGCCCATCGGCATTAGGATCCGACGCAGTACCCACATTTTTGACAAGGTGCCCTGGTCGACCAAAAGCTCCTCCTTGCGGGTCCCAGACTTGGTGATATCGATACTTGGCCAGGTGCGCTTGTCAGAAAGTTTGCGATCTAAAATGATCTCGGAGTTACCGGTGCCTTTGAATTCTTCAAAGATCACCTCATCCATGCGCGAGCCCGTCTCGATCAGCGCGGTAGCTATAATCGTCAGCGACCCACCTTCTTCAATGTTTCTCGCAGCGCCAAAGAACCGCTTCGGGCGCTGCAGGGCGTTGGCGTCCACACCACCAGTCAACACCTTTCCACTGGATGGCACCACGGTGTTGTAGGCGCGCGCCAGTCGCGTGATCGAGTCCAATAAGATCACCACGTCGCGTTTATGCTCCACAAGGCGTTTGGCTTTCTGGATGACCATCTCCGTGACCTGGACGTGGCGCACAGCGGGTTCGTCAAAGGTCGAGCTGATGACTTCGCCTTTCACAGATCGCGCCATGTCCGTCACTTCCTCGGGGCGTTCGTCGATCAGAAGCACGATCAGGTAACATTCTGGATGGTTCTCAGAAATAGATTGCGCGATATTCTGCAGCATCACCGTTTTCCCGGTCCGGGGCGGCGCCACGATCAGTGCGCGTTGTCCCTTACCCACAGGCGTGATCAGATCGAGGACGCGGCTGGTTGGGTCTTTATGTTCCGGGTTACCAATTTCCATATCCAGGCGCTCATCAGGGTAGAGCGGCGTCAGGTTGTCGAAGTTGATCCGATGTTTGACTTCCTCCGGATCAGCGAAGTTAACCAAGTTCACCTTCAACAGAGCAAAATACCGCTCACCATCCTTCGGCGCGCGGATTTGACCCTCCACTGTATCCCCGGTCCGAAGTCCAAAGCGGCGGATCTGGCTAGGCGAAACATAGATGTCATCAGGCCCGGCCAAGTAGTTGGCTTCCGGGTTCCGTAGAAAACCAAACCCGTCCTGCAGCACCTCGAGGACACCATCACCGAAGATCGCCTGATCATCATCCGCGAGGTGTTTGAGGATAGCGAACATCATGTCTTGTTTACGCAGTGTGCTCGCATTCTCTACGCCTAATTCCTCGGCAAATGACAACAGTTCGGTCGGGGTCTTGGATTTCAGGTCTTTCAAATTCATGTTCAGGTTCCGGATCGGTCGGGTAAGGAGGGGGCGTGTGGGTCTTACGGAAAGCTGAGGTCAAACCCTTGCGGATCGGCACCGGGCGCGGGGCCCGAAGAAGATTTGATCTTTCCGTAGATTTCGGTGATTGCCGGAACTAATGAAGCTGATCCCGACGAAGAGGGCTCACCATTACCGAAACGGCCCAACCGTGTCAATTGGAACTTTCATGATAGAACAAGAGCTTCAGAGGGGCTGAACGATAACCATGATGATGATCACAATCATCAAGATGGTAGGCACCTCGTTGGCAATCCGATAGAATTTCTGTGGCCGCGTGTTTCGGTCGGCCTCGAAATCCTTGCGCCATTTAGCCATCTCGCCGTGCGCAATTGACATGAACACTACGCAGGCCAGCTTAATGATCATCCAGGGTTGCGACCACAGCACATCGCCGCTGGCCGCCAGCATAGTCAACCCAAAAACCCACGACGAAATCATCGCCGGATTGATGATCAGGCGAAGCAGGCGTCGTTCCATTACCTTCAGGGTTTCCGATAGTTCCGACCCCAGTTCTGCGTCGCAATGATAGACAAACAATCGGGGAAGGTAGAGCATGCCGGCCATCCAGGCTATCACGCTAATCATGTGCAGCGCCTTTACCCACAGATACGCCTCGCCTGATAACTCGATCATCGCGTCGCCTCGGCCGCCAACCGCGAACATGGACACTTGCCGAAACTGGCCGGACACAGGCGTGCACCATCGGCACCGCCGAAAGGGTTCGGGCCACCGCCCTCGCGGACCCGACTAACCGTTTCCGCAAGTCCGCCGATGAAGGCGGGGTGGGTGCCAACCGCCGGCACGCGGACATAAGCGGACAGGCCTAAATCATCCGCCAACTCTCGATACTCGATATCCAATTCCACGAGGGTCTCCGAGTGCTCGGAAACAAACGCAATGGGAACGATAATTACGCCCGTTCCGTCCTTCGCGGCCCGGGCCAATTCGTCCTCTGTGGAAGGTCCGATCCATTCCAGGGGCCCGACGCGGCTTTGATAACAGACCATCCAGTCGTCATGGCCACCCATAGCGGACACCACGGCAGCGGCCGTTTGCTCCACCTGCCATTGATACGGATCGCCGCCATCAACCACCTTGCGCGGCAGCCCATGGGCGGAAAACAAGACCCGCACCCCGCCCGGCACATCGGCCACTGCCCGACCAACCAGATCCGCCTGCGCCGCGATCCAGCCCTTGTCCGTCGGATAACAGCAGGCCGCGCAGGTCGGCGCCGACAGGCCGGCCTTTGTCGCGGCTCGGCGCCAATCCTTTAACGATGATCCGACGGTCGTGGTTGAAAACTGTGGATAAAGCGGAAGCAAAACGATTTCGTCGGGCGCATACGATTGAACCGCCGCAGCAACAGCATCAGCCATGGGATGCCAGTAGCGCATACAGACAAAAACCTTAACCATATCGTCACCACCAGAGAGCTCTTCTGCCAAGGCATCGGACTGCGCCTGAGTGAACTCCAGTAGCGGCGATTTGCCCCCCAAATGACCATAAATCTCCTGCGCTGTCGGCGCCCGCCGACGCGATATCAAGCGAGCCAGAAGCCAGCGGAGTGGCTGTGGGATTCCAATGATAGCCGGATCATGGAACAAATTGAACAAAAACGGCTGCACGGCCTCAGGTGAGTCCGGACCACCGAGATTGAATACCACTACCGCCAACCTGGCCATAGCGCGCCGCCCGCCTAAGCCACGCCACGGATAATGTCGACGACGCGTCCCACATGTTCGGGTGGTGTCGACGGCAAAATACCGTGACCAAGGTTAAAAACAAACGGTCCGTTACCAAGGGCTGAGAGGATTGCTCGCACCTCATTCTCCATTACTGCACCGCCACTGAGCAGGAGATGGTTATCTAGATTCCCCTGCACCGTGCACAAGGGCAGAAGTTCCGTCGCCGCCCAATCTAACGGCACCGTTGCATCGATGCTTACACCCTGCACCCCTGTCTCTTGAACAAAATCACGATAAAGAATGCCGGCGTTGCGCGGAAAACCAATAATCGGCACATCCGGATATGCTGCATGAACCGTTTCGACAATACGGCGATTGGGCTCAATAACCCATTTGCGGAACTGACTTTCCGGCAGTAGCCCGGCCCAACTGTCAAACAACTGCAGTGCTTCAGCGCCATGATCGATCTGATCAATGAGATAAGCCGACGTTGCCGTGCACAAAACATCCATAAGGAGCGCAAATTCATCTGGTCGCTCCGCAGCCCACTGGCGGATCTTAGTGCCCTCCGTACC
>CAJWVP010000206.1 GCA_913048145.1 uncultured Rhodospirillaceae bacterium | reverse complement strand
TTATGAGTTATTAAAAAAAAATTATAATTTAAAAAGAAAAATAATTAAAAAATATCCTTTTATTGAAATAGAAAATAATTATTTAAAAACACAAATTGTTTATTTAAAAAAAAAATAATTTTTATAAAGGTAAGCTTATTTTTATTAGTGTGAAAATTTCAATTCATCATCAATCATTATTTTGATTAATTGATCTAAATTTGTATTTGGTTTCCATTTAAGTTTTTTTTGAGCCTTTTTTGAGTTACCAATTAAAATATTTACTTCAGCAGGTCTAAAAAATTTAGGGTTAATTTTTATGATAGTTTTATTACTATTTTTATAAATTTCATACTTAATTTCCCATATTCTAATTCTATGGGTTTATTGTCCTTCTCATCTTTCTCACGTTTTTTCTTTAAGATGGAATAAACATGAGAACCAAAGAATCTCTTTCCTCTCACTGTTTTGTGTCCATTCTCTCTCAACCACTCAGCAACCTTTCTATACCCCATGCCCTCCGAACGGAGTTCCGTAATTTTGTCATAGAGAAACTGTTGGTATTTGGAGTATTGAGCACCGTGAAGTCGGGAAGTTCTGACTGTAACTTTGAAGCAAAGGTATGCTTCAACATTGCTAGATGACATCCGTTGGAGATTATTCCACCGTGACACTTTTCGCCAAGTTGCGGGGTTGATCCACGTCGGTGCCTTTGATCACCGCGATGTGGTAAGCCAACAACTGCACTGGAATGGCGTAAAGCAGAGGCGCGACGAAGGGATCCACGGATGGCAGGGTCACCGTTGCTTCCGCTGCGCCGCATAACCGAGAGACGCCCTCCACATCAGACAGGAAGATCACTCTGCCGCCGCGCGCCATTACCTCTTGAACATTGGACACGGTCTTGTCGATGAGGTTGTCCGTGGGCGCCACCACCACCACCGGGACTGTTTCGTCGATCAGGGCGATTGGGCCGTGCTTCATTTCGCCTGCGGCGTAGCCTTCGGCGTGGATGTAGGAAATCTCTTTGAGTTTGAGTGCCCCTTCCAGGGCCAACGGATAGCTGGTCCCACGACCCATATAAAGGACGTCCCTGGCCTCCGCTATGTCATGGGCGATCTGGGCGAGATGTTCGTCGTGATTAAGAATCTCCGCGGCCCGGGCCGGGACTTCGGTAAGCGCGCCCACAAGGCGACCGCGCTCGGGGTCATCTATGGTTCCTCGGGCATGTGCCATGGCGATGGCCAGACAGGCCAGGACGGTCAATTGCGTGGTGAACGCTTTTGTGGAGGCCACGCCGATCTCGGGCCCGGCGTAGGTTTGTAAGACGGCATCTGATTCCCGGGCGATGGCGCTTTCCGGAACGTTCACGATGGAGAGGATCTTCTGATCTTGAGACCGCGCGTAGCGCAGCGCTGCCAAGGTGTCGATGGTCTCCCCCGATTGTGAGATGACCAGGGTAGCGCCACCGACGGGCAGCGGCGCCTCGCGGTAGCGGAACTCGGAGGCGATATCCACGTCCACCGGAATTCGGGCGATGGTCTCGAACCAGTACTTGGCCGTCAGGCAAGCGTAATAAGACGTGCCACAGGCGATTAGGGATAGGCGCGTCACCGCTGCGGGGTCAAAACCCAACTCTGGCAGACTGACCGCGCGGGTTACCGGGTTCACGTATGAATGCAGGGTATCACCAATGACCTGCGGCTGTTCATAGATTTCCTTCAACATGAAGTGGCGATAACCGCCCTTGCCGATGGCCGCCCCTGTGAGCGCGGTCTGTCGGACCTCCCGTGCCACTTCCTGGTCGGTTTCGTCGTAGATGATGTAATCCGCATCCGTGAGTACGGCCCAATCACCGTCGTCCAGGTAGATAATGGTCTTGGTCAGCGGTGCCAGGGCGATGGCATCGGACCCCAGGAACATCTCGCCGTCACCGATGCCAATGGCAAGTGGGCTGCCCCGCCGCGCGCCGATCATCAACTTGGTTTCACCGGCGAAAATGATGCCCAGTGCGAAGGCACCCTCGAGCCGCTTCAAAGCCGCGCTCGTCGCGTCTCGAGGCGACAGACCGTCTTGTAGGTAGCGGTCGATAAGGTGGACTAAGACCTCCGTATCCGTATCCGAGGCTAGCACGTGTCCCAATTCTACAAGTTCGGCCCGCAACTCCATGAAATTCTCAATGATACCGTTGTGAACTAAGGCCACGCGGTCCGTGGAGTGCGGGTGCGCGTTTACCTCGTTGGGGACGCCGTGCGTCGCCCACCGCGTGTGGCCAATTCCCGTGGTACCGAGGAGCGCCTCGTCACAAAGCCGGGCGTCCAGGTTGGCAAGCTTGCCTTCCGCCCGGCGTCGGCCGATGGCGCCGTTCTGGATGGTCGCGATACCGGCGGAATCGTAACCGCGGTATTCCAATCGTTTTAGCCCGTCGACCAGATGGTTGGCCACATGGTCCTTGCCAATAATTCCAATGATGCCGCACATGTCGTCGTTTATGCCTTGCTCTTATTTTTTGTATCAGCCGCCTTCTTGGCTCGGAACTTTTCCGCCCAGCCTTTCATTTGTTTTTGCGCTGCGCGTGTCACGGCTAGGGCATTGGGGGGAACGTCTTTGGCGATGACGCTGCCGGCCCCAACGATGGCGCCGTCGCCGACCTTGACGGGTGCTATCAGGGCCGTGTTGGAGCCGATGAACGCGCCGGCGCCGATGTCCGTTTGGTGTTTGAAGAAGCCGTCGTAATTACAGGTGATGGTGCCCGCGCCCACGTTGGCGCCGGCGCCAACACGCGCGTCGCCCACGTAGGTCAGGTGATTGACCTTGGCACCAGGCTCCAGCGTCGCGTTTTTGATCTCGACGAAGTTACCGATGTGTACGCCGTCACCGATATCGGCGCCTGGACGTAGGCGCGCAAAAGGTCCGATGGTAACGCCGTCGGCCACCTTGGTCCCCTCTAGATGGCAGAAGGGGCGGATCGTCACATTGTCGCCGACCGTCACGTTGGGGCCGAACACAACGTTCGGCCCGACGACCACGTCGCGGCCCAGGATCGTGTCATGACTGAAAAACACGGTCTCCGGCGCGGTCAAGGTAGCGCCGTTCGCCATGGCTGATTGGCGCAGGCGCTTCTGTGCGATGGCCTCGGCCGCGGCAAGGTTCGCGCGGGTATCGATGCCCGTCAGCTCCTCTGGGTCTTGGGCTTCGATGACAGCGCAGTTGGCGCCGTCCCCATTGGCGATGGCGACGATATCCGTGAGGTAGTATTCTCCCTTGGCGTTGTCGTTGCCGACCCGGCCCAGGATATCGAACAGACACTTGCCATCCACGGCCATGACGCCGGAGTTGCATAAATTGGTGGCCAGCTGTTCGGGCGTCGCGTCGACGGCTTCCACGATAGCCTCAAGATGCCCTGCGCCATCGACGATCAACCGTCCGTAAAGACCTGGATCGGGTGGGCGGAAGCCAAGGACTACGACGGCTGGGTCGTCGTCGCCGCGCCGTCGGTCTAGAAGCCTTTGCATGGTTTCCGGCGTGATCAGAGGGTCGCCGCCAAATAGGATCAGCACGTCGCCCTTAAAGCCCGTCATTTGTTGTGCGGCTTGAAGGACGGCATGCCCGGTGCCGCGTTGCTCGGCTTGAACCGCGACGGGATGGGGTTGGATGGACGCGCGGACGTTATCGGCCCCGTTACTGATCACGACCACGACGCGCTCGGGCTCAAGCGTGCTCACGGACGCCAGCAGGTGTTGGATCATCGGTCGGCCGGCGATGGGGTGCAGGACCTTTGGCAGGTCCGACTTCATGCGCGTGCCCAGGCCTGCGGCGAGGACAATGGCGGCAATGGGTACGGGGGCAGGTGTTCGCTTGGACATAACCGGTCTGTCGGCTAAAAGGATACCGGCCTCAACCGGTGTGGCGACATTGCCACAGGCATGGAGTCGGGCCAAGTCAAAGATTGTTTCGGATTCTTGCAATGTCCGCATCCCCCTACGCTGCCGTCGATACGGTGATCTTCGACCTAGATGGAACGCTTATCGACAGCGAACCAGATTTGCGCGCCGCTTTGAACCAGATGCTGGCCTCGCTCGGACGTCGTCCAGTGACGCGGGCCGAGGTTGTAATGATGGTGGGTGACGGGGTTCCCAAACTCGTCGAACGGGCCCTACGAGCCACGGATGCGGAACAAGACTTGGC
This sequence comes from uncultured Rhodospirillaceae bacterium, assembly GCA_913048145.1. Lineage (GTDB taxonomy): Bacteria > Pseudomonadota > Alphaproteobacteria > Rhodospirillales > Casp-alpha2 > UBA3470. The sequence goes on along the minus strand of CAJWVP010000206.1, from coordinate 1,434 downwards.
GCCGGAAGCCGCCGTGGCGCAGTTTCTGGGGTTTTACGAGGCCGCACCCGCTGATCTCTCAACGCCTTTTCCGGGCGCCTTTGAGATTGTTCGGGTGCTCAAGGCTGATGGCATCAAGCTTGGGATCTGCACTAACAAGCCGGAAGCGCCGGCTCGCGACATCCTGGCGGTTTTTGGATTTTTAGAATTTTTTGATGTGGTCATTGGCGGCGATACGCTTGCCGATGCCCGTAAGCCCGACCCCCGCCCCCTGGCGGCTGCCATCGACGCCGTCTATAGCCAACCGGAACGGGCAGTCATGGTCGGCGATAGCGCAAACGATATCGATCCGGCCAAAGCCCTGGGTATGCGGTCCGTGGCCGTTTCCTTCGGTTACTCGCGTGGCGCGGTCGCGGCATTGGGCGCAGATACAGTGATAGACGATTTCTCCGAGCTGCGGGAGGTATTGGTCGGGCTTGCCTGATCCGGCCGCAGGCGGTATATCACCGGCCGTCACGAAAGTTTGGGCGCGTAGCTCAGCGGGAGAGCGCTCCGTTCACACCGGAGAGGTCGCTAGTTCAATCCTAGCCGTGCCCACCATTTCCCCACAACCCACGTTATTTTGTCTTCCCCGTCCGCGGATTTAGTCTGGTTCCCGGCTTCAGATTCGGATGCTTGAGCTTTTCACTAATCTCGCCGTTGGTGATGTAATTACAGGCCAAAGCCCGCGCCGATGTGACGGAAGCGGTTCGTCGTGCCACCGGTGTCCAGGTTGCAGGTTTCGAAGTTCTGAAACATGGTCTTTCCCGTGGTCTTCAACTCGAGTTACGGTCGGTTTGGCGCAGCGTCTCAAACCGGTTCAACAGGGTGGCGAGCGCTGGGTCTGACGGGTCGACCTCAAGGTATGCCGCACAAGTAGCTATGTTTGCCCGTGCCGCCATGCCTTCTGACGTTGTTGTTGCTGCGATGGCAAGGACCTCAAGATGATACTGCTGGGCTTGTTCTGCTTCGAGTTCTAGCTTCTTGATCCCGTCGTGGACCCTGGATTGGTCCGCCGCCGACAGTGCGTGCGTATGGGGTTTGAGCGCGCGCCGGACCTGGCGCAATGGGCGCACTACGTCGTCGCGCCACGCCGACACGGCCTGATCCGCCTGTCGAAGGCCACCTAAGTCAAGTTGATCCCCCCTGCTGGCGCGATACAAGGCATACAGAACGATATTCACATCGGCGCCCAATCGATCCTGCAGGTCAAGGCATGCCGCTTGAGTTTCCGGATCAGCATAGAAGCGGAGCGAATAGTCCCAAAACGGGTGGGCCGGCGCAGTCATAACTTTATCAGGACACAACTGGGGCGCCTTGCCAATACGGCGCGTATGCAGACGGGCGCAGGCCTGTGGCCTTGGCAGTGGCGGGTGTAGCGGCCGGCGGCAGGTGGTCAGTGCAGAGGTTTCGATG
>CAJWVP010000205.1 GCA_913048145.1 uncultured Rhodospirillaceae bacterium | reverse complement strand
CGCTCCCATGAGGCACCTCGCACAGGGCTGCCCCGCTGGCTGTGCGCCTTGAGAGCCTCGCCGCGGCGCAAGCAGCACAATGCGCGCCGCCGGTTAGGAAGAGCAACGTCGCAGCCCACCCAACCCCTGCGGGTGCCCTCGCCCTCGCCTTTCGCATTCGTCGCGGGCGTCGCAGGCCGATCCACGACGCGGTGCGTGATTGACGGATCGTCGCTCGTGCTGCCGCTGCCATCGCCCTGCTCGTCGACGGACGCGTCGAAGGACACGGTCGGCCTCACCGGTTCGGCGTCCTTCGCCTCCTCGTCCGATAACTCGTGCAACCACCCGCGCATAGCTCCAACGGCGTACGGCAGCATGGGCTGCAGCGCAGGGACAGTGGCGATGGCGTTCATCATACAAACGGTCAGTCTTCCTGGATTGACCTGGTTCTCTCTGATACTGTCTGGGGAAAGCAGTTCTCCAGATAACAGCGCATGCACAGCAAACGCTGTGGCAGAAACTGGTGCAGTGTCTTCACTGCCCAGCCGGCTGCTTCGTACCATGTCCGCTAGCGTGCCCTCAGTGCAGAACGCAGACGCGGCGTTCACTGGCGGTGTGTCATCGCTACGTGAAGGATCGGCATCCATGGCGCCGTTCTCGCGGATGGCGTTCATGGCCATGGCTGGTTGGCCGTTGAAGCGTATGCGCGCGGTTGGGTCTTTGTTGGCGAACTGGACCCGTGCGATGTCACCGACGGTGACCCGGGCGATTCGGCCAGAACCAACTTCAAAATTTGATCGTAAAAGGACGTCTTCGACGTCGTTTAGACGTGTGAACTCGCCTTCCGTTCGGACCACATAACGGCGCTTGCCTTCGTCCAGATCGCCAGCCGAGACCGACGCATTGGCAGCCCGTAGAGTTCGGACGACCTCAGTGACGGTAAGGCCGTATCTTGCCATATGTTCGGGGTCGACAATAACCTCCATCTGTTGCGACGAACCGCCGAAAACGTTAATTCGCGAAACGCCGGGCACGCGCTCAAGGCGATCTTGAATCACATCTTCTGCGAAATCACCGTAGGTGTGCATCTCTTCGCGCGAACCGTCTGAGCGAATAAGGACAAACCATGCAATGGCATTGTCATCCGAACTCGACGTACGCATGGTTGGTTCGCGAGCTTCGTTCGGGTAACCATTAACGCGATCCAAGCGATTGGCCACGAGGAGAAGGGCGCGTTCCATGTTCTGGCCAATACGAAACTCAAGCGTAATGGACCCCCGACCGTCCTGAGATTCACTGACCATGTTATCCAGGCCCTCGATCCCACGCAGAACCTCTTCCTGACGGTTGATAATTTCGCGTTCAATCTCTGCCGGCGCCGCGCCGGGCCAGTTCGTACGCAGATTGATGATAGGTTTGCGGACGTCAGGTGTCAGTTGAATGGGGATAGATTGCAGAGCAACCAATCCGAACATGACAACCATAAGGACTGCGGCGACGACCGCAACCGGCCGTTCAATGGCGAAACGGATAAGATTCATTGGTCTTTGCCGGATTTATTGCCTGGCTGCTTAATATTCACCGGTGTGCTCTGATCCTTAACGCCGGTGCCTAGCGGCGCACCAAAGGTGATCGGCGTTCCGGGTCGAAGTCGCTCATTGCCGCGAATCACCACCATATCGCCCGACTTCAGGCCACTAGTGACGGCGAACCGGGATCCTATTGCCTCGCCCAGCGCGACGTGGCGAATGAACGCTTTGCCGTCTTGCGCCAGGAAGACTACGCGCTTGCCCTTCTTAGTAAGAAGCGCGTCCTTATGGACGGTCACCGCATTTCCTTCAGGACCGGCCGGAATTAATAAGGTTACGGATTGATTGGAGGCAATCGTGGTGATTGTATTGCCAAACGCAGGGATAAACCGAACAGCCCGGGTTCGGGTTCGGGGGTTCTCCTCTGGTATGATGGCGCGTAAGGCGGCGGGGACACGAGTTTTGTTCTCAAGTTCCGCCGAAACGATGGTTTTCGACGAGAGACCGCTCAAGCGAAGTGCAGGGATATCAGCTTCGATTTCCATAGATTGGTCGTCGATAATTGTCACCAGGGGGGCACCAACACTCACATAAGCACCGACTTCTGTGTGTTTCTTCGAAACGATGCCGGCGTAGGGGGCCTTGATTTCCGCGTCATGGAGACTGATTGCCGTTAAACGAAGATCCGCGTTGGCCATGCGCAGGCGGGCGTCAGCCTCAGCCGCGGTACTTTCGGCTACCGATACTTGTTGGACCTTGTCGTCCAAACGCGCTTGAGAGAATGCGGGGGATTTCCGAAGGGATTTCAGACGGTCGAGTTCTTGTTGCAATAGTTTTATTTCACGCTTTTTAGTCCGTGCCTGCGCGGCAAAATGTGCCACCTCGGCTTTTTGGAGATTGTGCTGCCAGACCAAGCGTTCTTTCATAAGAACTGCCACCACATCGCCTTCATTGACTCGATCACCTACATCGACGCGAAATTCTCCGATGGCCCCGGCGACCCGAGCGGCGACGGGACCCGTTTGACGGGCAACGAACCGACCGAGAATGGGGATGGTCTGACGCATGGGTTCACGACGGACAGTATCAATAACAACGCGCGTAACTCGCTGCTTTTTCTTGGCTTTGGCCGGGGTGGGCTTACCCTGTGCCAACGCAGGCGCCGAGGCGACGGCGATCCCAATGGCTACCAGAGTTGCAATCGCAGACATCCGTGAACCAAGCGTTGGTATTCTATTTCTCAATGTCCGGTCTCCAAATTCAGGCATCTAGAATAGAGCCGTACCGAGGCATTTTATGTTGTACAAAAGTGAGACAGTGACACATACGTCATATTGAACAATCAAATATGGTAAGAGACGTCGGCGGCGTCCAGTCACTATTATTTTGCTGTTCGTGTTAGCCTTTAATAGAAACATCTTCACCGTCAGAAGGCAGGCGAAAATTTCATTCCACGCTTGGCATCCAATGCTCTCGTGCGCACTATGTATGGTAATGAGAAGTTTCTTATTCCGCTCTATGTCAAAGGGTGCTGTCTTGGCTTTGACAGCCCTGGCGCCAGCCCATGCCGATCTAATCGGACACGGAGGTATGGTGCGCGCGGTCGATTTTTCAGAGGATGGCCAACGCGTGGTGACTGCCAGTTTTGATTATTCAGCGATCATTTGGGATTTCGTGGATCAACAAAAAGTCACGGTTCTTGAAGGGCATGAAGGCCCGGTCACCAATGCACGATTTCTCCCGGACGGACGGGTCTTTACCACCGGTGACGACATGGTCGGTATCATTTGGCGAATGGACGGTGAAGAATCGCGAATTGATCGTCGATTGCTCGGGCACACGCATAAGATTATGGCGGCGGGTGTTTTTGACGGCGGGCGACAGTTGGTAACGGGAAGTTGGGATAAGACCGTGCGGATTTGGAATTCGCGCACGGGGAAACAGGTTCGGACGATCAAGTTGCCGGTTCCAGTCAATGCCGTCGCGATCATCGATGGGGAAAAATCTATCGCTGTGGGCGGACATGACAACGTGATCAGAATTTACGACCTGCGAACCGGGCGGTCACAAGGCAAACTCGAAGGTCACAAGATGGGGATTACGGAACTTCGCGCCGACCCTGGCGGAGGTAGGCTGCTGTCCTCAAGTATTGACAAGACATTACGCTTGTGGGACGGCCGCACTCTCCGACACTTACGTGTCTTCGAGCGGCACAACAGTCAAGTTTTCGGCGTTCGGTTCACTCCGGACGGAAAGTATGCTGTCTCTGGTGGACGGGATGGTTACGTCATGATTTGGGACTTGGACACTGGCAAGCCGACGAAATCAATTAAGGCACATGAGAAAATAATATGGTCCGTTGCCGTATCTCCGGATGGCCGATTTGTCATATCTGGGAGTTCGGATGAAACCGCTCGTATTTGGCACCTCGCGACTGGAGATCGGATTGGCGGGCATGCCGATACCACCGGTGAGGCTAAGCCGTGGTTAACCAGTCAGCATCCCGGTGCGTCAATGTTTCGAAAGTGCGCCCGTTGTCATGGTTTGATCTCGAACGGAGTGCAGCGGTCTGGCCCCCATTTCAAAGGCCTGTTCGGGCGACGTGTTGGCACGGTCGACGGGTATCGATATTCGAAGGCTTTGAAAGAGCGGGATTTCATCTGGAACAAGGAAACACTGTTTCGCCTATTTGATGAAGGACCGGATAAATTTCTCCCTGGAACTAAGATGCCGGTACAACGGGTGACGGATCATGAGAAATTGACCCAATTGGTTGACTATTTGGAACAATTAACGGGCGCTACGCGATAGGTCAGGTCATCCCGTCGCAGTGTTGTTCAGAACTGAAAGGCAAAGATTGTGAGCACGTATTTGTATTCCCACCCTTCTTGCATTCAGCATGACCCCGGACCCACGCATCCCGAATGCCCGAAGCGATTGCAAGCCGTATTGGATGGACTGGATGATAGACCTTTCCAGCATCTCAGTCGTCATGAAGCCCCTGAGATTGATCTCCAATTAGTGGAGATGGTCCATCAGCCCTATTACGTGGAGAAGATCGTGGAGAACGTTCCGGAGCAGGGGCAGGTGCACCTCGATCCGGATACGGTCATGTCACCCCAATCCCTGGAAGCGACGCGGCGCTCTTCTGGTGCGGCCGTCGAGGCGGTTGACCGGGTCATGGCCGGCGATGCCACGAACGCCTTTTGTGCCGTGCGTCCGCCGGGACACCACGCGGAGAGCTCACAGGCCATGGGGTTTTGCCTGTTCAATGCTGCAGCCATTGCCGCGTTCCACGCGCGTAGTACCCATAAGCTGGATCGAGTCGCGGTTATTGATTTTGACGTGCATCATGGCAACGGCACCCAACACAGTTTTGAAGCAGAACCGAACCTGTTCTACGGCTCATCCCACCAATGGCCAGCCTATCCAGGAACTGGTCAGGAAAATGAAACGGGATGCGCGGACAACATATGGAACTTCCCTTTATCGCCGGGTTCCGGGTCTGCAGCGTTTCGCCGTGGGTACGAGAAACGTATTTTACCCGCGCTTCGGCATTTCGCACCCGACTTGTTGATTATTTCAGCCGGTTTTGACGCGCATTCGCGTGATCCGCTCGCACAGCTTGAGCTTCAGACAGATGACTACCGATGGGTAACGGAGCAGCTGCTGGATATAGCATCGGAATGTTGTGACGGTCGCGTCGTGTCGCTGTTGGAAGGTGGATACGACCTACAGGCTTTGCGCGAAAGTGTGCAGGTTCATGTGCTTGCATTGATGGCGGCTTAGGCGGGAGCTGTTCTTGCGCATGTCTGAGTGCACTATTAGACTTCGCAACACTTTAATGAGGATTTTATGTCGGTAGAAAAAAAAGTCCCCGCGAATATTAAGAAGATGAGCTTCGAAGCCGCGTTGGATGAACTCGAGGAGATCGTTCGGACGTTGGAAGCAGGCGATGGCAACCTCGATGATGCGATCGACGCTTATGCCCGTGGTGCGCTGTTAAAGTGCCATTGCGAGAACAAATTGATGGACGCAAAGACGCGAATCGATAAAGTCGTCCTGGGCGCTGGGGGCGACCCACACGCGGAGCCCCTTGATACCGAATGAT
>CAJWVP010000204.1 GCA_913048145.1 uncultured Rhodospirillaceae bacterium | reverse complement strand
ATCGGTCTCCATCACCGTGGCGCGACGCATGTCGCGCTTGAACCGGGCCTCATCGAAAGGCATGGCCCGGTGCATGGTGCAACGGTTGTCCCAGATCAGGGTGTCGCCGATCCGCCAATGGTGCGTATAGACAAATTGCTGCTGGGTCGCGTGCTCCATCAGGTCACGGACCAACAACCGGCCCTCTGCCACAGGGAGATCCAAAATACGTCCTATATGCGACGCTAGGTAGAGGGTCTTGCGACCCGACCCCGGATGCACCCGCACTATGGGCCGGCGGATTGGCGGTAGCAAAGCGTGTTCCTCCTGGGAGAAATTATCAAACCCCAACAAGCTCCTTGACGTAAAAATAGAGTGTACTGCGACCAGGTCCTTAACCTTCTTTTTCATATCCTTCGGAAGATCGTCGTAGGCGGCGCGCAGATCGCAGACCTGGGTCTCACCGGCGATCGGAGGAATGGCATGGGCGTGCAGCATGGAATATTTTGCCGCGATCCGCTTGAAGGATGAGTCCGTGTGCCACAAGCGATTGCCTAGATTGAACAGACGGCGCCGATCGTCCAATTCAAAGATATTGCTGTCCTCATCCATGTTGGAGATGTCGACCAGCTCCGCCGACACGCGCCGCTTGATGTCTGTTTGGAGAACGCCGTTGATGGCGTCCAAGGGTCCAAAATTTCTAGCAAATGCTATTTGGTCGTCTTGGCTCACGGTGACGCCCCGGATCACTGACACCGCGAAGTGATCCATGGTGTCGACGATCAGGTCACGAGTGCCCGCGTCCAGAGGCCGGGTCAAATCGACACCGGTGATCTCGGCCCCAAAGGTCGGGGTAAGGGCAGTGATGGAAACGCTCATGTTAGGCATTGTGCCGCATCCTCGCCCGCAATGTAACCCCAGGTTAGACATGGTCCCAGAGTCGTGCCTGCACCAACACCCTTCGACCCGAAGCTGTTCGCCATCACATTACCCGCCGCGTACAGGCCGGACAGGACCGAGCCGTCGGGTTTTAGAACACGGGCCTTGGCATCCGTCCTAGCTCCGCCTTTGGTGGCCAGGAAACTCGCCTTGAAGGGCATGGCGAAGAAAGGCGCCTTCTCGATGGTTCCAAGGGTTGGGTTCGGCTTATGGTCCGGATCGCCCCCGCGGTTCCGGTCCCAGATAGTGGCGCCGCGGCCGAAATCCTCATCCACGCCAACGCGGGCGAATTCACTGAAGCGCCCGGCCGTCTCCATAAGACCGGTCGGGTCAACATCGATCTGGGCTGCCAACTCGGCCAGAGTGCCAGCACGGAAGAAATTGCCTTCGACGTTTTTCTTTGGAAGCGCGTGCGGATACTTGGCCGCAAACTGGCTATCATAGATGCGCCATGCCGGCAGATGCAAAGGCTCACCCGTTTGCGGATCGCGCTCGTCAAATGCCAGGCCCACATTCATCCGCTTTTCATTTATAAAGCGGTTGCCGTGCTTATTGACGATCATGGAATGCGGCAGGAAATAGTCAGCCGCGGGCAGGCCATGATGGCTCCGCCCTTCGTATCCTACAGGCGTCGTCCCCATAACCAGAGCCTGGTCCATGTGGTCCAATTGCGCACCTGCGGCCTCGGCCATGCGCTGACCGTCACCGGTATTGGTGTCGGGACTGGCGGTCCATTCGACGGGGCCTGGAAAGAATTTCGCCATCATCTCTGGATTCCATTCAAACCCGCCAGATGCCAGGATGACCGCCTTCGCAACAACGGCTATGGCGTTACCAGCCCTTTCCACGTCGATGCCAGTCACCGCGTCCTCATGAACTCTCAGTTCCTGTGCCACCGTCTCCGTCCATATGGTGACACCGGCATCCAGGCAGCCTCGCAGCAATCCGATGGTCAGCGCATTGCCCCGCGTCCGTTTGTCCCACAACCGCCGCCAAAATAGGCGCGGCGCGAACCTGAGCGCCCAACGCTTTGGCTGGGCATAAAAAAATGTATCCACAACCTCTTCGTAGCTCAGTTCCACGTTTACGGCAGGCCGACGGATCTTGTCTTTCCAGGGCCCCGCCTGTGCGGCGCGTAAAGGCCCAGCAGAAACATTGCGTCCAAAGGCTTTGCCACCGTCAACCTCCGCATAGGGGTCCGGGTCCCGGTTTGGGTTGAAGGTGATGGGGGTCTGATCCTCAACAAACCGCAGCATTTTCGGTGCTTCGTCTACGAAGGCCTGCCACAGGGGTTCCTCGGCGTTATGCCAACCGGCCGGCGACACGGCACGAATATAATTCATGGTGTCATCCACCGAGTCTTGAACACCTATACGGGCTTGATGGTGATGGTTCGGAACCCAGATGCAGCCCCCAGACATGGCTGTGGTTCCACCAATGAGGGGCGCCTTCTCAATGACCAAGACCTTCGCTCCCAAATGGGCCGCCCGGAGCGCGGCACTCAATCCCGCCGCGCCGGAACCAACGATGGCAACGTCACATTGATATTTTCCGCTCATCCTAAGAACCTAGCGTAACCGACTGACCCCGACAAAGCCTGACATCGGGGATGCGTTTTCTCCCATGAAACGCGTTGCAGTTGAGGCCCTCTGGGTGAGACCTTACAGTTTTGGACATGGAACTGCACACCACGCACACTAGCCCCTTCGGGTTAATGGCTCGAATCATGATCCTGGAGAAGGGTCTCCAGGATCGAATTTCGGTATTAGCCGCTAAAACTCGAGCCATCGATAGTCCCTATTACCAGGTCAACCCGTCGGGTCGGGTACCGTATCTCATTTTGGACGACGGCACGGGGTTCGAAGAATCGCAAGTAATCTGCGCCTATCTTGATCACTTGGATGGTCATCCCCGGTTCGATCATCCTGTTGGACCGAATGGCTGGAAATCGCGCCGTCTGGAGAGCCTAGCGCGCAGCATGCTAGACGGTATTTCCGTCTGGTCCCGAGAACTTGTTCGGGCACCCAATGAGAGATCGCCGACGATCATCGCACATGAAATAGCGCGAGCGAAGCGCATGACCGAAACCTGGGAGGAAAACGTCAGAAATCCATTGATGAACGGCGACTTCAATATGGCGCAAATGACACTAGCCGTAACCCTGAATATCGAAAATCACTTGGACGAATTCGAATTCCGCGGCACGCACCCGACCCTCACGGCCTGGGCCAATCGTATGGCGGAGCGGCCGTCATTAAAGGAATTGCTACCTCATTTGGCGGAATAAGCCTCTCCATGCTATTCGGCAAGACCGCATCATACCTCTGACGGTGGAGCCAGCAGTCTTTGCCGGCCTGCTCGGGTAATTATTTCTTATTGAGAACGCTCTTGGCACCAATGTGCGCCTCAACACACAAGTCGAGAAATAAAAGGATATTTTCGTCACAGTTGTGAGTAAAACTCTGCTTACAGAAATTCGGGCACGCGACCACTTGAAACTCAGACGAACCAAAACCCCAACAGCCTGAATACCGACCTCAGGGGAAGGTGACCTAGGTCATTTCGACGACCTGGAAAGCCTCTCAGAGCCACGGTACCTAGTTACGCTAATAATCAAGCACGAACACTGCCGAATTCCGTAAGGTGGCGCATTTAGCGGTTTCGAGAGCGCCGCCGCCTTAGGTGGCGTCGATATTTCCATCACATGTCTCATCTTCGCCAATGTCGTAAAAAACAGTCCGATATCTGGCATCGCCTTCTACCCAGCAATGAAACACCGCCGGTTTGATCCAAAATGGCGCCATTGCGAGAATGTCGTATCGAATGGACAGGAGACGCAATGATGAGCGTTTTGAAACTGGAAGAGTACGAGAACGACTTCTGGAAAGACGTCGACAACCGCATGTCCTGGGACCAGATTATCCCAGGCGATCTCAGGAATACCAAGCCAATCACCCTAACCAAAGAAGTGATTTCCCAGTTCGCCAAGCTGATCGGCGACGATAACCCCCTCTACTATGATGAGGAATACGCCAAGTCGACGCCTTATGGCGGCATCGTCGCGCCGCCAAATATTCATATCGTCCTCATGTTCGCATGTACAGACGTCTCAGACTGGATGCGGTCCCCCGGCACTATAAATTGTGGTCAGAACTGGTATTATAATATTCCCGCTCGCCCGGGCGACACCATCACCATGCGCGGCTCGGCACTAGACAAGTTCATTAAAAAGGAGCGCCTTTTCGCCGTCCACGAAAACGTGTTCACCAACCAGCACGGCCAGGTAATCTGCACCGGTCGCGGCCAGACCATTCGACCGGTTTGAGGCAAAAACGATGAGTACTCACGCGGAATTCGACAAGATAACCGGTGGCGAGGAAGTCCTCGGCCGCCCCTTCACCGTAACCCGGGAAACCATCGCCGACTTCGCCTTAGGATCGTTGGACTTTAATCCGCTCCACTTCGACGATGATTACATGAAGGAGCAGTTTGGCAAGACCACGTTCCATGGTGTGATCATGCACGGCATGCAAAACTTCGCCATGATTACCCGCACCCTGACCGACTGGTTGGTCCCCCGTGGCGGCTATCATCGCCGGCTGGAAACCCGCTGGCTAACGCCCGTCTACCTGGGCGATACGATCACCCCGGTTGCGACGGTAAAACGGAAACTGGAGACAAACGGCAGCCGCTGGATCGTTTTCGACATCAACGTGACCAACCAGAAAGGCGTCAGTGTTGCCACGGGGGAAGCCATGGCAGAATTTGCAGACGTGTTTCCGGGGGCACCCGCCTAGGCGTTACTATCCATGAACGCCCCAAGCTTCGTATCTATTTCGGTCACGCCCCCCGCGTCATGGGTCGCGAGCGTCACCTCGACACGGTTATAGACATTGAACCACTCCGGATGGTGATCCAGCTTCTCCGCCATCAGGGCGACCCGCGCCATAAAACCGAAGGCCTCATTAAAGTTGGTGAATTGGAATGTCTTTTGAATGGCATCGCGACCATCCACTTCGTTCCATCCGTCAAGCGTCGCCAACGCCTCGGCGCGGGCCGCTCCCACTAATTTCTCCGCCATAGTGGTTCTCCTCCATTTCAGATACACCTAAAGACTTGAGATCGGTTTTAATTAGAATCAAGGATACATTTCGGCCAATAGGTCGAAGTTTGTCTGACCATGTTAGGTGTCACTGGTCATAACAACGCATCCGTCACAGATTTTAACACGGGGAATTTAATCATGTTCGAAGTACTGGTGACATGTTTTTCAGCGCCACTGATCTTAACCGGAATCTTACGGCTTTAAGCTGCTCGCCCATGTTAGATATACGAACTGCCCGTTGCTATAACTACGACCGCTTGCTATTCGCGTCACCCTGTATCGGAGGTATACCCCGAGGACAACGATAGGAGCTATCGATGCCGGACTTCTCTCTACTGATCAATCCGAGCGCCACACCCCGTGCGCTCTATGGTGACGACCAGGCCGCGATCCTCAATGCCAACGGCCTCGCCGAGGCCCGAGCGGAAATATCCAGCTGGCCGGGTTACGCGCCGACGCCGCTGGTCGAACTGTCAGGCCTGGCCCGCGAGGCCGGCGTCAGAGCGATTTATTATAAGGATGAAGCCCACCGGTTTCATCTGAAAAGCTTCAAGCCACTTGGCGGCGCCTATGCGGTGGCACGGCTGCTAATGGATGAGGTCCCAGC
>CAJWVP010000203.1 GCA_913048145.1 uncultured Rhodospirillaceae bacterium | reverse complement strand
CAGAGAAGGGTTTTATGTTGCCGCCGAGCGGGATACGAAATCCGGTCGTAAAGGTGAGACAAGAAAATGGAATTCGAAAAGTACACGGATCGTGCTAAGGGGTTCATCCAGAATGCCCAGACACTGGCCCTCAAATCGGGTCATCAGCAGTTGACCCCGCTGCATGTCCTGAAGGTGATTCTTGAGGACAAAGAAGTTCTTGGCTCGGACTTGATCGACGCCGCCGGCGGGCAGGCCTCGCTCGCCTATGAAGGCGTCAGGTCCGCGCTAGCGAAGCTGCCGAAGGTGGAAGGCTCCGGTGCCGGACAGGTCTACCTCGCGCCTGAGACGGCGCGCCTGTTCGATCAGGCGGAGCAATCGGCAGAGAAAGCCGGCGACAGCTTTGTCACGGTAGAATACCTGCTGTTGGCCCTAGCCATGGCGTCGGGTACGGCGTCGCACAAGATCCTGTTTGATGTTGGCGTCACGCCACAGAACCTGAATACGGCAATCAACGACTTCCGCAAGGGCCGCACGGCTAATTCCGTGTCCGCGGAAGACAGCTACGATGCGCTCAAGAAATTCGCCCGCAACCTTACCGAGGATGCCGCCGAGGGCAAGATCGACCCGGTCATCGGCCGGGACGAGGAAATTCGGCGGACAATTCAAGTTCTCTCCCGCCGGACCAAGAATAACCCGGTTCTCATCGGTGAGCCCGGCGTCGGCAAGACGGCGATCATCGAAGGGCTAGCGCAGCGGATCGTCTCGCGCGACGTGCCGGAGAACCTGAAAGAGAAACAGCTCCTGGTGCTCGATCTTGGTGCGCTCATAGCAGGCGCCAAGTTCCGGGGCGAGTTTGAGGAACGCCTAAAGGCTGTCCTGGAGGAGGTGACCTCGTCGGATGGGGAGATCATCCTGTTCATCGATGAGATGCACACCCTGGTCGGCGCCGGTGCGGCGGAAGGTTCCATGGATGCCTCCAACCTGCTGAAGCCCGCGCTTGCGCGCGGTGAGTTGCATTGCGTCGGTGCTACGACGTTAAAAGAGTACCGCAAGCACGTAGAAAAGGACGCGGCGCTGGCGCGGCGCTTCCAGCCCGTTTTCGTGGCCGAGCCGACCGTAGAGGACACCATCTCCATCCTGCGTGGCATCAAGGATAAGTACGAGCTGCACCACGGGGTGCGGATTTTGGACAACTCGCTCGTTACGGCGGCGACGTTGTCGAACCGCTATATCTCCGACCGGTTTTTGCCGGATAAGGCCATTGACCTCGTGGATGAGGCTGCCAGCCGGGTGCGCATGCAGATAGATTCGAAACCTGAGGAGATTGATGAGCTGGACCGTAAGATTATCCAGATGAAAATCGAGCGCGAGGCTATAAAGAAAGAGGACGACAAGGCTTCGAAGGATCGGTTGGGGCAGCTCGAAGCGGAACTGGGATTATTGGAAATCGAATCGGCTGAACTCACCGCCCAGTGGGAAGGTGAAAAGGCGTCATTGGCCGACGCGACCCGCGGCAAGGAAGAGCTGGAGAAGGCTCGCTTGGCCGTCGAGCGCGCGATGCGCGAAGGCGCTTTGGAAGAAGCCTCTGAGCTCCAATACGATCTGATCCCGCGCTTGGAAGAGAAGGTGGCGGAAGCGGAAGCCATGGAAGCGGCCAACATGGTCGAGGAGTCGGTCACCACCGAGCACATTGCCAACGTGGTCTCGCGCTGGACCGGCATTCCCGTGGACAAGATGCTACAGGGTGAACGAGAAAAACTTCTCGCCATGGAAGACGCGCTCCGCGGCCGTGTGATCGGCCAGGAGGAGGCATTGGTCGCCGTCTCCAACGCCGTGCGCCGCGCTCGTACAGGTCTGCAAGATCAGCACCGGCCCATCGGCTCGTTCCTGTTCCTGGGCCCCACGGGTGTCGGCAAGACGGAGCTGACGAAGGCCTTGGCCGCCTTCCTGTTCGACGACGAACAAGCCATGGTCCGCATCGACATGTCGGAATACATGGAGAAGCATGCGGTGGCCCGCCTCATCGGCGCCCCCCCGGGCTACGTGGGTTATGACGAGGGCGGCGCGCTCACGGAAGCGGTCCGCCGCCGGCCCTACCAGGTGATCCTCTTTGACGAGGTGGAAAAGGCACACCCGGACGTTTTTAACGTCATGCTCCAGGTTCTGGACGACGGGCGTCTCACGGACGGGCAGGGGCGCACGGTGGACTTCCGCAACACCATGATCGTCCTAACCTCGAACCTGGGTGGTGACATCCTCGCGGCGCAGGCCGACGAGGCCGACTCAGAGGAAGTTCGCGACGACGTCATGCATTTGGTTCGCGCCGCCTTCCGGCCCGAATTCATTAACCGACTGGATGAGATCATTCTCTTCCACCGCTTGTTCCGCGAACACATGGGCGGCATCGTCGACATCCAACTGGGCAGCCTGACGAAGCTCCTGGATGACAAGGGCATCAAGATCCAGTTGGATGGCAACGCCCGCGTGCGCCTGGCCGACCAGGGCTACGATCCGGTTTATGGGGCTAGGCCGCTCAAGCGGGTGATCCAGGCGGAGCTCCAGAACCCGTTGGCGAATTTGTATCTGCAGGGCAAGGTCCAGGATGGCGACGTGGTCAAGATCTCGGCCAACGAGGACGGCCTCACCTTTAATGGGGAAGCAACAGTGGAAGCGGCATCAAACTTCCAAGAAAGTGCGTAGCGCCGCTGTCACCTCGGCTGGTTTCTCGGCGTGCAGCCAATGACCGGCGCCGGGGATGACTTCCGTCTTCGCATTTGGGAACAGGCGTTCAATCTCGCACATGTGAGAGGACTGCACGTAGTTCGACGTGCCGCCCAAGAGGAATAGGGTTGGAGCCTCGTAGGCCTGGTTGGCCTGGGGCGTGGGGAAGTCGATGATGTCGTCCATGTTGGCGGCGATGGCGGCAACGTTGATCTGCCATTCGAGGCCATGGCCGTCATCGGCCCGCTTCAGGTTCCGGCTAAGGAACTGGGCAGTGGGGCGGTCATCGATGGCGTTGGCAATGATGGCTTCGGCATCGGTGCGGCGAGTGAGCGCCTTGGTATTCATGTCGGCCATGGCGTCGAGGTGCGCATCAAAGGTGTGTTCATACGGCACCGGCGCGATGTCGACGACACAAAGGCGTTCAACCAGGGTTGGCCGTTCACAGGCCAAGGCCATGGCCGCCTTGCCGCCCATGGAATGACCGATGACGGCGACGGGGCCGGCGAACTGGGTTTCAATCAGTTTTGCCACGTCGCCGGCCATGAGCGGATAGTCCATGGCATCGTCCCAGGGGGACAAACCATGGTTTCGAAGATCGAGGGTAATGACCCGGTGCGTTTCGCTCAGGGCCTTGGCGATGTTGGCCCAGTTGCGGCCCATCCCGAACAGGCCATGAAGGATCACCGCGCCCAATGGCCCGGTACCCGTTTCCTCGAAATGAAGTTGAAGCGCGCTCAGTTAGCCAACGAGACCTGAGTGGCCCGTCCTTTGAGCAAGGACACATAGCGGATATCCAGTTCCTTCCGGACCGCGTGGAACCGCGTCAATTCTTTATCAATGAGTTTGCGGCCAGACGGCATTTTTATGCGCATGGGATTGCGCTGATGACCGTTGCGCAGAATCTCATAATGCAGGTGATTGCCTGTGGAGCGACCGGTGGTGCCGACGTAACCGATGATCTGGCCCTGGCGGACACGCTTTCCCTTCCGGATGCCGCGGCCGTAGCGCGACATGTGGGCGTATGCTGTCTTGTAAGTGCTGTTGTGGCGGATGCGCACATACTTGCCGTAACCGCCGTTGCGTTGCGCCATCTCCACTATGCCGTTGCCGGCGGCGTAGATGGGCGTGCCCTTCGGAGCAGCGAAGTCGACGCCTCGGTGCATTTTGGTGTAGCCGAGGATGGGATGGCGCCGTCGACCGAACCCAGAGCTCAGTCGCCCGCCATCGATGGGCGTGCGCATGAGCGCCTTCTGGGCGGAATTGCCTTTCTCGTCGAAGTATTCGAAGCCGCCCTGGCCATCTTCGTAGCGGTAGATAGCCCTGCGCTGACCTTGTAAGGTGAGTGTCGCGAATAGGATTTCGTCGCTGCGTACGATTTTACCTTCGTCATTTCGGACGAAGCTAAACATCACCTCGAACTTGTCGCCCTTCCGAATGCCGCGCTGAAAATCGACATCCCATGAATAGGCTCGGATCAGTTCGGCCAGGGTCGCCGACGGAAGGCCGGTCTTCTTGCCGGCTATATAGAGGCTGGATTGTATGATGCCTTCTAAGCGTGATACATGGCGCGTCACCGGTCGATCGATCACCGAGGCGTCGAAGGATTCTGCCCGGCCACGAGTCACCCGCACTTCCTTGTCGAAGGCAGGCGTATAATGGAAACCGTCGAAGGCTCCTAGGTCTGTGTCGTCTGACAGCACGTCTTTTGCCGCGACTTTGTAGCGGATCTTCAATTCCTGACCGACGCGGATATAACGCGGGTCATGTTTCTTCGCAAATGCCTTCATCGCGGCATGGGCGTCGCCGCGGCTGACGCCTGCCCGGCCGAGAACAGTGGCCAGGGTATCGCCCTTGCGGACCTTGAATTTTTGTTCGATCACTGGATTCCGTGGATTCGCCGCCGGCTCGATGGGCGTCTGCGAAAACAGCGGCGGAGATGTTTCTGGGCCTTTGGCCGCGAATGGGTTCCCCAGCGATAGGGGCGCGAGCGCCAAGGTAGATTCCGGTGGGGTGGACCGGACCTTGAAGGCCGTATCGCGGGCCACGGAGCTGCCAAGCATATAGCCGCCACATAGGATGAATGAGGCGACCAATCCGACAATTATTCCGATTCCTCTCAAAAGCATTTTCGACCGAAAAATTATATTAATCCGTACAATTCCTGATTGGCGCTGAGACGATGTCTGCAGGCGGCGGGCATGTCAAGAATCCGTTGGTGATTTTTATAACAAAATCAATTGTATGGGGCAAAGGTTAAGGGATGGTTATTGGCAGTTTAAGGGATCCGAAAATAATGTGACATAATCGTCATAAACGGTTTGACACCCAGGAAGGGACCTCGTATAAACCGCCCTCCGCTGCGGGGCTCACCGCGTCACCGCGACCCCTGTAGCGCGCTATTTTAAATTTTGAATACGTAATGAAGGGATGCGTGGGCGGCGTTCGGCGTTGTTCAACGATCAAACTTTGTCTGTGCATCTTAGTGACGTTCTACGCCGATAACTGACTTTGGTCAGGTATCGGATAGATACTTACTTTGTGTAAGTGTCAGCTAGTAATGTGCAGATGGAGCTCTTGTTTCTTCCCGGTGAATGACGTTCTTTAAGAACAGATTTTGGAATATGGGAAATCAACTTGAGAGTTTGATCCTGGCTCAGAACGAACGCTGGCGGCAGGCCTAACACATGCAAGTCGAACGAAGGCCCGGAGCTTGCTCCGGTCACCTTAGTGGCGGACGGGTGAGTAACACGTGGGAATTTGCCCAGGAGTGAGGAATAACGTTTGGAAACGAACGCTAATACCGCATACACCCTACGGGGGAAAGGCTTCGGCCGCTCTTGGATAAGCCCGCGTCAGATTAGCTTGTTGGTGAGGTAACGGCTCACCAAGGCGACGATCTGTAGCTGGTCTGAGAGGATGATCAGCCACACTGG
>CAJWVP010000202.1 GCA_913048145.1 uncultured Rhodospirillaceae bacterium | reverse complement strand
CGGGTGGTCCGGCCCCGGAGAATTCCGTGAAGTCGTGGAAATTGGTTTGGTTACCTTGTCCGATGACGGCGCGCTTACCGAGATCAATCACTTTCAAGTCTATGTCCGGCCGATTTTAAATCCGACATTGAGTACGTATTTTATCAATCTGACTGGGATCACCCAAGCGACCGTCGATTCCGAAGGCGTAACGCTAGCCGCCGCGCAGGAAAGGATGCAGGGATACCTCGAGAACGCATCCATGGACATTTATTCGCATGGCCAGGACGGAGAACACTTGCGATTAAATTGTGAGCGGATCGGCATCCCATTCCTGTTTGACCCCGAGCGTTTCATCAACATCAACATCGCCATTGGCGAATTCATTGGGAAACCGACCAGCGCCTACACCAGCAGCGATCTTCCGGCAGAACTTGGTTTTGACCCGCCTGGCGATTCCCATACCGCTGTCGCCGATTGTCGATGTGTGGCGGAAGCCCTACGCGCGCTTCGCCAGGCTGGGAAGTTTTAACGAAAGAAGAAAAGAAGACACGTAGTTTTCGAAATGGTCGCGGTTGCCATCACGCGCCCAGCACCATTAAATCAAGACTATGATGACCAACTCGGAAGCACTCGATAAAATCCGTCAGATCGTCGGCAACAAAGGTTGGCTTGACCAGCCCGATGATATTCAACCCCACATTTCAGAAATGCGGGGCCTATGGAATGGCCATTGCGATCTTGTCGTCAGCCCGGAAACAACTCAGCAGGTTGCGGATATTGTTGGCGTATGCGCCGCCTCAGGCCTTCCCGTCGTCGCACACGGCGGAAATACCGGATTGGTTGGCGCCGGTGTTCCGAATGGTGGCGTCCTGCTCACCACACACCGCATGAATGAGATCCGCGACATCGATCCCGTGGACAATACCATGAGCGTCGACGCCGGCGTGATCTTGGCGGACATCCAGGCAGCCGCCAACAACGTTGACCGCCTGTTCCCTCTGAGCCTCGGCGCTGAGGGGAGTTGCCGCATCGGCGGCAACTTGTCCACCAACGCCGGCGGCGTGCAGGTGTTGCGATACGGCAATGCCCGCGATCTTGTGTTGGGATTGGAAGTGGTCTTGCCCGACGGGCGAATTTGGAACGACATGACCCGGCTCCGCAAAGACAACACGGGCTATGATCTGAAACATCTGTTCATCGGAGGCGAAGGGACGCTAGGAATCATCACTGGCGCTGTCCTCAAACTATTTCCAAAACCGAAACGACGCGAGATGGCTTTTGTTGGCGCATCCAGTGCGGAAGCAATCCTGGCATTGTTTACCCGCGCCAATTCAGACCTCGGTAATATGGTCTCAGCGTTCGAGTACTTTAATGAAACATCGCTGCAGATTGTCCTCGATAACATCGAAGACGCCGCTAATCCATTAGCCGGAAGGTACCCCGCCTACGTATTGATTGAGATTACCAGCCTCAGCGACGACGACACCGCCCGCGACGCCCTGGAGGCGATCCTGGGTTCGGCGTTAGAAGACGAAGTTATTGTCGATGCCGTCGTTGCCCAATCGGAAGCACAATGCGTCGCTCTTTGGGGATTGCGCGAAGGCGTGCCCGAAGCGCAGCGCCATGAAGGCACAGGCAGCATCAAACACGATGTCTCCGTGCCTGTTTCTCGGGTGTCAGAATTCCTCCGTGAGGCCAACAAGCGTGTACATCAGCAAATGCCGGCGGCCCGCATCTGCGCCTTCGGCCACATGGGTGATGGCAACATTCACTACAACGTCAACCAGCCCTTTGAAATGGATAAGGACGTATTCCTTGACCAGTGGGATATCTTCAAGACAATCGTCCATGACCTGGTCAACGATATGGACGGTAGCGTCAGCGCCGAACACGGCATCGGCCTGCTGAAACGCGAAGACATGGCGACCTACAAAAACCCTGTTGCCCTAGACCTGATGCGAGCGGTGAAGCAGACGTTGGATCCGCAGAACATTATGAACCCTGGGAAAGTCCTGCCGGACGGTTAAGGCATGAAGAGGTTCTCAAGATGAACGCGGAGCGAAAGAAACTAACCATCCCAGATCTCAAGGCGAAAAAAGCTGCGGGCGAACGGGTGGTAATGGTCGCCGTCGGTGAGGTACTCAGCGCCGCCTGGGCGGAACGCGCCGGGATCGACATCCTGGGCATTGGCGACAGCCTAGGCATGACGCTGTACGGCCATGAAAACACCTTGGCCATCACTGTCGATCAGATGATCGAACACACCCGCGCGGTTCGCCGTGGCGCACCAAATACTTTTACGATAGCTGCCATGCCCTATGGCTCATATGCCACCAAGGACCTAGCGGTGACCAACGCAGTGCAGATGATGAAGGAAAGCGGCGTCGATGCCTTGAAACTCCAGGGGGGTCGGGAAATTTTCGACATTATCAGGGCCGTAGCCGATGCTGGCGTCCCAGTGATGAGCCACGTGGGTCTGATCCCCCATCACGTCCACAAACACGGCGGTTTCAAAATGCAGGGCCAAACCGCCAATGACGCCTTACAGATCATCGACAATGCCAAAGCCATTGAAGAGGCTGGCGCCATCGGATTGGAAATCGAAGCCGTTCCCTATGAGGTCGGACAGGCCGTCGACGACGCCATCGACATCTTCACGTTTTCCATTGGCGCGGGTGCCGCCGGAACCTGTCAGATGCTCAATGGCTACGACCTTATTGGCGCCTTCGATACCTTCAAACCAAAGTTCGCCAAGCGCTATGGCAATGTCGCGGACGTAGCGGTTGAGGCGTTCAAATCCTACGTCGCCGACGTGCGATCAGGAGCCTTTCCAAATGAAGACCACAGTTACCATATGAAAACGGAAGAGGCTGCGAAGCTCAAAGAAGCGCTGAAGTCGGGCTAACCGAGTCTCTACCGATGCGGTGGCCCCACAGCCGATTACAGAAGAGGCCCTGGACAGGCTCGCAAATGTTGAAGAAGCTTTTTTGGTAAATCAGAGGGTCATGATACGAACGCCAGTCGTGACGCCATGGCAGCACTTACCTAAATCGGCACATTGGCTAGAACCTTAAAGGTCGCAAGCCACTGGCTGAACACTTGAGCCGGATAACAGCCATCATCGTTGCGCCTCCAGGGCTTCCTTCTGTATGTCCTTGAACCCAACGATAACCTCATCTCCAGCTTCGAATACCGGACGTTTTATCAAAGTCGGGTTCTCCAACATCAATTCCATGGCCGCGTGTTCATTAGTAATGGCCTTTTTTTCATCAGGTAGGCCGCGCCACGTGGTGGAGCGCGTATTCAGCAGCGAGTCGAAACCCACCGCAAGGATCCATCGTTTGACGACGTCGGCGTCGATTTTGTTATCACGAATATCATGGAATTCGTGTATAAATCCGGAATTATTTAGCCACTTCAAAGCATTGCGGCAGGTATCGCAATTTTTCAGTCCGAAGACCTTAATCATGATGAATTTCCCTTTACGCCTTCTATTGTTCAAGCCAGTTCCACCCCTATATGCTACGGACAATTGGATTAGAACGTAACCTGAAATTTCAAGAGGCCGCTCATGCTTGCTGTAATTTCCCCCGCCAAAAAACTCGACTTCGAAACAGAACCCAAGTTCGAAGAGCACACGTTGCCTGACCTCATGGAGGACATCGAAATTCTCGTGAAGACGGCGCGGAAACTGAGCCGCGCGAAGCTCAAGCAGACCATGAAGTTGAGCGACCCGCTGGCGGATTTAAACTATCAGCGCTACCAGGATTTCTCCACGCCCTTCCACCTTGGGAATGCCAAACAGGCGGCCTGGGTGTTCAACGGCGACACCTACGTGGGCCTTCGGGCCGGTACACTCAACAAGCGCGACATGGCCTTCGCGCAAGAGCACCTGCGAATTCTGTCCGGTCTTTATGGGGTATTGCGGCCGTTGGACCTGATCCAGCCCTATCGGCTGGAAATGGGCGCGAAGTTCAACCCGCCGCACCGTGCCAATCTTTATGACTTCTGGGACAGCCGAATAACCGACAACCTGAATGCCCTGCTGGACGATCAAAATGATAAGACACTGGTCAATCTAGCGTCTTCGGAATACTTCAAGTCCGTGCGCTCAAAGGAACTGGCTGGACCGGTATTGACGCCCATTTTCCATGAGATCAAGGACGGCCAATCACGGACTATCGGGATGTTCGCCAAACAGGCTCGCGGCGCCATGGCACGGTTCATGATCACCAACCGCATCGATAAGGCGGAAGGCCTGAAGGACTTCAATCTGAATGGCTATGAGTTTCGAGCCGATCTCTCGGACGATAACAAGTGGGTCTACACTCGGCCGCAACCCGCGCCCGTCAAATGACCAACATTCCGATCAATGCCGACCGCCTGTGGGCCAGTCTCATGGACATGGCGAAGATTGGTGCCACGAAGAAAGGCGGCAATTGCCGCTTGGCACTCACCGACGTGGACAAGGAAGGCCGCGACCTATTCGTGCGGTGGTGCAAGGACGCCGACTGCGACGTGACGATCGACGCCGTCGGCAACATCTTTGCGCGGCGTCCAGGTACGGACCCGTCAAAGGCGCCGGTCATGATGGGCAGTCATCTTGACACGCAGCCCACGGGCGGCCGGTTCGATGGCGTTCTGGGTGTCCTCGCCGGTTTAGAGGCGATCCGTACGCTTAACGATCACGCCGTGGAGACCGAAGCCCCGGTCGAGGTCGTCTGCTGGACTAATGAGGAAGGTAGCCGCTACGCTCCAGCCATGATGGGTTCCGGTGTATTCACCGGGGTCTTTGAGCTCGACGAGATCAGGGTAAAAACCGACTTGGACGGCCTTGCCTTCGGCGACGAATTAGAACGCATCGGTTATGCAGGCGCAGAGACGCCGGGGTCCCATGAAGTCGGCTCCTATTTCGAGTTGCATATCGAACAGGGGCCAATCCTGGAAGCTGAGAACCGAACCATCGGCGTCGTCACCGCGGCCCAGGGCCAGCGCTGGTACGAGATCACGGTGACTGGCCAGGAAAGCCACGCCGGACCGACCCCCATGCCAGTTCGGCGTGACGCCCTTTTCGCAGCCTCGAAGATTGTCCAGGAGTTGACGCGTCCGACGGAGGCGCGGCCGAGCAGCTCCGAGCAGACGTTGATGCCGTGCAGGAGGATCGCGGCAATCAGGAACTCCGTCGCCACCAGGCCATCGGCAATCCGCACGCCGCCGTCGGCCGCCTGGCTTTTGTCGGTAGCTAGTGCTTGGCCTGGGGTAGAAGCAGCGCCGACGCCCTACGCCGACCGTTACGGTCAAGTCTCGACGTTCTCCTGGAAAGGTGTCGTCAAGCTCTTCCAGGACGCGGCGGCGACGGGCCGCCTCCGCGTGCCGCTAGCCCTGATCGAGGGCCGCGCGATTCTCAAATTCGACGACGACGGCGCGCTGACGGCAGTATCAGATGAGATTTATTTCGCGGACCTTTGTAGGAGAGGTCAGCTCCGGAACCGGCGGTGCGCCCAGGACTTGCGTTTATTTCTCGAGGTGTGCCGACGGCCGCCGGGCCGCGACGCGCCGCAGGAGGTCGGCTCGGAACGCGTCGTCCCACACGAGCGGATCCGCGGCGTAGTCCGCGTGCACCGTCTCCTCCTCGTCCATGGGCACGGACTCGTACAGCCCCGCGCCGG
>CAJWVP010000201.1 GCA_913048145.1 uncultured Rhodospirillaceae bacterium | reverse complement strand
AGCTCTGTTAGCGCATGCCTGGGCTAAAGCCCGGGGCGGACAGGTGACCGCGATTACCATTGATCATGGTTTGCGCGCCGGGTCCGACCGGGAAGCGGCGCAAGTGGACACCTGGATGCGGGCACGGGGCATCGATCATGAGGTTCTTCCGTGGACGGGACCGAAGCCGGCAACAGGACGCCAACGCCGAGCCCGGGACGCGCGATACGCGCTTCTGGACAGCTGTTGCCACAGGCGCAACATTCTCCATGTACTCCTGGGGCATACGGCAGATGACCAGGCGGAAACCCATCTCATGCGGCTTTGGCATCAGAGCCAGCCTGACGGGCTAGCAGGCATGTCCGCCGTTCGGGAGTTACGCCATTGCCGCGTGCTACGGCCTCTGCTTGGTATTTCTCGCGAGGATTTGCGCGCCATTTTGCGTACTGATGACCAGGGCTGGATTGATGACCCAAGCAATGCAGATTTCCGATTTGAGCGGACACGGGCGCGCCATTCGATCGCTAAAAGAAGTTTCTCCGCCAACGCCTTAATTGTGGCCGCCAAAGATTACGGATACATGCGAACCGTTGCCGAAGGTGTCGCGGATCAATTTCTTGCCCACCATGCCCGCCTCCATCCTGCCGGGTTCCTGGGTCTCGATCGTGGCCCGTTGGCTGACGCCGAGTGGGACACGGCGACACGCGCCGTCGGCCGCGCGATCGCGACTATTGGTGGACGCTGGCATTTACCCGGTTCTCAACCGCTTCGCCGGGTCTTGGAATTGTGCCGAAACGCATCACCCACGTCCGTAACGCTTGGCGGATGCCGGTTGATGGTCGCGGCGGACGAGGTCACAATTTGCCGGGAACGACGGTGTCTGCCCAATGGAATCCGTTTAGAAAGCGACATGTCATTTGTCTGGGATAATCGCATTGCCGTGAGCGCCGGCCGTGTTCCCAATGGTGAATGGCAACTCAGAGCCGGCGGCACCCAGCCATGGTCGGATGAAGCCCGCCGAGGCGACGTCTACCGTTGCTGGCGTCAATTGCCCGCGCCCGTTCGCGAGAGCATGCCGGTGGTCGCGGGTCCGTCGGGTGTTTTCTCGGCGCCGCTTCTGGCGTATAACGTTGAGGAGATTGAGAAATCCGCGGATTTCGATGTTATGGATGTGCAGATGGCGTTTAGCCCCCGTCGACCGCTCTCTATTGCGGGATTTTCTATTGCGAATTGGGTTTGACGAACTATCTCTATAGATGAACGGGGCTCTGGCCCCCAACGGGCGACAGACGAGCCGCTTGGCGGCCGCGACAGAAAGGACCGAGCCTTGAATTTTAGCCGCAATCTGGCCCTCTGGGTCATCATCGCGCTTTTGGTGTTCGCGCTTTTTAACTTGTTTCAAGGCACCTCGCCCCGGAATGCGCAGGGAGCCATGGCTTTTTCCGATTTCGTCACGGCAGTTGAGCAGGGCGATATTCGGGAGGTTACCATTCAAGGCCAGGCCATCACGGGGCAGTTCCGCGACGGCCGTCAGTTTCAAACCTACGCACCGGATGATCCGACCCTGGTCAACACCTTGCGCAAGCAAGGCGTGCGCATCCGCGCGTTGCCGTCAGATGAGGGTTCGCCGACCCTGTTCTCGATCCTCCTCTCATGGTTCCCCATGCTGTTGCTCATCGGCGTTTGGATTTTCTTCATGCGCCAGATGCAATCGGGAGGTGGCAAGGCCATGGGCTTTGGGAAATCGAAGGCCCGCATGCTGACCGAGAAGCAGGGCCGTGTAACCTTCGAGGACGTCGCCGGCATCGATGAGGCTAAACAGGAATTAGAGGAAATTGTCGAGTACCTCAAAGATCCTCAGAAATTCCAGCGCCTGGGCGGCAAGATCCCAAAGGGATGCCTGCTCGTTGGTCCGCCGGGTACCGGTAAGACCCTGCTCGCCCGCGCTATCGCTGGCGAGGCCAACGTTCCGTTCTTCACCATTTCCGGCTCCGACTTCGTGGAGATGTTCGTCGGTGTTGGTGCGTCGCGTGTTCGAGATATGTTCGAACAGGGAAAGAAGAACGCGCCTTGCATCATCTTCATCGACGAAATAGACGCCGTGGGCCGGCACCGGGGTGCGGGCCTGGGGGGTGGCAACGACGAGCGTGAACAGACGCTCAACCAGTTGCTGGTGGAGATGGATGGATTCGAATCGAACGAGGGCGTGATCCTGATCGCCGCCACCAACCGTCCGGATGTTCTGGACCCCGCGCTGCTGCGTCCGGGACGTTTTGACCGCCAGGTCACTGTGCCCAATCCAGATATCCTGGGTCGTGAGAAGATCCTGAAGGTGCATATGACGAAGGTGCCGCTGGCGCCCGACGTTGACGCCCGGGTGATCGCTCGAGGCACTCCTGGTTTCTCCGGTGCAGATCTGGCTAACCTGGTTAACGAGGCCGCACTTTTGGCGGCCCGCGTCGGCAAGCGCGTCGTCACCATGCAAGAATTCGAGGATGCCAAGGACAAGGTCCTGATGGGCGCCGAACGCCGGTCCATGGTGATGAGTGAGGACGAGAAGAAACTTACAGCCTATCATGAAGCCGGACACGCCTTGGTGAGCCTGCGCATGCCTAAAACCGATCCGCTTCACAAGGTGACGATTATTCCGCGCGGCCGCGCACTGGGTGTGACCATGAACCTGCCGGAACGTGACCAATTGTCACAGTCCGAAATCCAGCTGAAGTCACGTTTGGCCATTATGTACGGCGGCCGGATTGCCGAGGAGCTGGTGTTTGGAAAGGAGAACATCACCACGGGTGCCGGTAACGACATTCAACAGGCCACTAACATTGCCCGGCGCATGGTCACTGAATTTGGTTTTTCCGCCAAACTCGGTCCCCTGCGCTATTCAGACAATGAAGAGGAAGTGTTTCTCGGCCATTCCGTGGCGCGCCAGAAACACGTCTCGGATGCGACAGCCGCCATCATCGACCAGGAGGTCCGCGATCTGATCGATGAGGCGGAAACGAATGCGCGCCGTATTCTTACCGAAAACCGCGACAACCTAGAAGTGATCGCTCAGGGACTTTTGGAGTATGAGACGCTCTCCGGTAACGATGTCGATGCGCTTCTGCGCGGGGAGGAAATCGTCCGCAAGGACGACGACTACACGACGCCCGAGGGCGGTCGCAAAGCTTCCGTTCCAAGCAGTGCTCCCGCGAAGAAGGACAAGGGCTCGTCGGGTATTGGGGACATCGAGCCGCAGCCTGGATCCTGACGCTCGGACCGCGTTGGATGGCCGATCGCATTGTCCAGCCTAAAGTGTCAACCTTCGCTGGCCTCAGCCTGGACCGGCCCCGCATCATGGGCATTGTCAATGTGACGCCAGACAGCTTCTCCGATGGAGGAGAGGCGTTGCGGGTTGAGGATGCTGTGCGCAGGGGTCGCGCCATGCTTGCTGCAGGAGCGGACATTCTGGATATCGGCGGTGTGTCTACACGGCCTGGTGCGACGCCTGTGTCTGTGGATGAAGAATGCGCGCGCGTGTCGCCCGTCATCGAGACCTTGGCCGATGAAGGCGCACTGATCTCCATCGACAGTCAACGCGCTGCGGTCATGCGCACGGCAGTGGCAGCGGGAGCGAAGATCGTCAACGACGTCACGGCGCTGGATGGTGATCTGGATGCCGCGGCGGTGGTTGCGGAAACTGGCGTGTCGGTGATCCTTATGCACATGCAAGGGGCGCCGCAGACCATGCAGGACAACCCTACGTACGATGTGCCGTCCGAGGACATCCGTGATTATCTGGCCGGGCGGATCGCGGTTTGTGAAGCTGCGGAGATTTCGCGCGATAGGATTGCCGTAGACGCGGGCATCGGGTTTGGTAAGACATTGGATCACAATTTGGAGCTTCTGGCACACATGGACGTCCTCCACGCATTGGCGTGTGCGGTGGTTCTTGGTGTGTCGCGGAAGAGTTTCATCGGTCGCTTGACCGGCGCAGAAGACCCGCAAGAGCGGGTCGCTGGATCGGTTGCCGCGGCGTTGGCGACCCGAGACCTCGGTGTGCAAATTTTTCGTGTACACGATGTGGCTCAGACCCGGCAGGCCTTCGATGTTTGGGAGGCCATTCGCCGAACGCATCCTTCGTAGGATGCGGGAAATTTCTTTATGGTGGCAATCGATTTTAGAGGAGGGGCACCTTAGGCTTAATCCCCGCTGTCAATGGAGTCGGTGAGCGCGAAGACAGCGATTAGCTGTGGCAATGCGATGAAATTGCTAAACCTCCGGGCGATCCTCAGGTTTCCACGCCACCATTCACTTGAAGAATTTGACCGTTTATGAAGCCACCCTGATGGGAGCATAGTAATCCGACTATGGCGGCGATGTCGTTACTGGTGCCCAAACGTCCAACCGGGGTCTGTTTCAATAACTCTTGCATGGCGTTGGACGTGGCGACGTCCAAGTCCTGATCTGGAAAGGTCCCCGGAGAGATGATGTTGCAGGTCACGCCCTGAGGACCGAATTCCCGCGCCAGAGCCTTCGTCAGGCCCCAGCAGGCGTGTTTCGATGCCGTGACAACAGGCCGCCCGCCAGTGCCGCGCTGCGCGTTCATACCGGTGAAGTTGACAATACGGCCCCATCCGGCCTCCACCATGCCCGGTAGGAAGGCGCGGCATAACCAGATGGCAGCGTTGAAATTCACGTCCATCACTCGCGCCCAAACATCATCGGTGGTTTCGAGGAACGGTTGCGCCGGCCGAATTGCGGCATTGTTGATCAGGACGTCGATCCGGCCGAAAGCGTCCAATGCCGTCTTCGCGATGTCGTCGCTGGCGGCTTTGTCGCCGATATCCCCCATGGCGATCATGCTATCACTACCAAGAGCTCTAATCTCTTCAGCGACGCTTTCGCAGTCGGCACGGTTGGATGATCCGTTAAGAACGATATTGAAGCCTGCTTGGGCCAGTACCTTGGCGCAACCGCGCCCGATGTTACGGCCCGATCCCGTAATTAGAGCGGTGCGTTTTTCCGGTGCCATGGGAACCTTTCTTCTTTGGTTGGAAGACAGCTTCCGGGATTGCCAATGTGATTGCAAGTCGCCAAATCGGGAAGAATCTGTAACAATTCGTGACTCTACGACTTAACGGAATTGCAATAAAGTACGCCGTAGCTTACTGAAGCGAAAAATCGAAAACGTTGACGGCTCCAATTGCATTCGGGGACCTATGAACCGGAAAATATTTGGCACGGACGGCATGCGCGGGACCGCTAACACCGATCCCATGACGGCTGAGACAGCGCTTCGCGTTGGCATGGCGGCAGGAGGGCACTTTATTCAGGGGGGGCATCGTCATCGGGTGGTGATCGGCAAGGACACGCGGCTGTCTGGCTACATGCTGGAGCCTGCGCTGACGTCGGGTTTTGTTTCGGTCGGCATGGATGTGATCCTGGTTGGGCCCATGCCGACACCTGCAATTGCCATGCTGGTGCGTTCGTTGCGCGCTAACCTGGGGGTCATGCTTTCGGCATCGCATAATCCCTATCATGACAATGGAATCAAATTCTTTGGCCCGGATGGATACAAGCTCTCCGACGAGGTGGAGGGGGCCATCGAAGCGCGCATGGACAATGGTGTGGGTGTGCATCGCGCCAATCCGGACCGGCTTGGTCGGGCGCGGCGTCTAGATGACGTGGTTGGCCGCTACACCGAACACGTG
>CAJWVP010000200.1 GCA_913048145.1 uncultured Rhodospirillaceae bacterium | reverse complement strand
AGAGACGAAGTCAAAAAACTTTTGAATAACGCGAAGATAGCGTTTGGCGCGGTTAATACTATAGAGGATGTAAGCAATCATCCCGCACTCAGGCTTATTAAGACGAGGACGGTGCAGGGCGAAATAAACGTTATGGCGCCGCCTGCCCAGATAATCGAGGATGAAGATAAAGTTCTCGCGGTTCCTTCGATCGGCCAGCATACCGATTCCATTCGGGTCGAATTTTCGAAAAAGAGGTTAATGATTGTCCGCCCGCGCAGCAGGGATTTCTTCTTGTCAGCTTGACGGTTTTGTTCGACGTAGACTTCCGAGCGATCCAGAAGCGCCGTAATTTCGTAAGGGGAAAGGCCTTCGATACCGAGAATATGACGGTGAGGGTAAGTGGGTGAAGCCGTCGCGTCGCTCATAGGGGGGCACTATAGGATTGCCGCCACACCCAGGCAAGCGCAGTTTCCGTCCCTCGCGTTTGATTTTCAGAGACCCTATAAAATGTGCCGGACAGCAATAAATATCCGCTATCAATTGGCGGCCTACTCCATCAATGGCATCTTGCGGTAGAATTGCCAAAGCATGATCGCCGCCGCCGTCCGATAGGGCGCCCAGCGTTCGGCGATGACCCGGAGTTCCTTTATGGAAGGCCGTTCCTTCAGGCCCATAAGGTTCTGGGCCGCCACCTGGATAGCCAGATCGCCCGCCGGCATGATGTCCGGCCGGCCCATGGCGAACATGAGATAGATCTCCGCGGTCCATGTGCCGACCCCCTTCACCTGGGTGAGTTGGGCAGCCGCCGTGTCGTCATCGAGCTTATGAAGCGCCTCCAGGTCGAGATCGCCCGAGCGGATTGCCTTTGCTAGTTCCCGGGCATAGCGGATTTTTTGTCCCGACAGGCCACATTCCTGAAGTGTGTGTTCCTGTACGGCCAGAACGCGCGCCGCCGTGATGTCGGTCAACCGCTTTTCCAGCTTGGCCCAGATGGCCGCCCCCGCATACACGGAAATCTGCTGGTCAATAATGATCCGAAGCAGGGTTCGAAAGCCCCCCTTGCGGTCTCGGGCTGGTGGCATGCCGCCGACGCTGTAGGCGTGTGCCATATGACCACATTGCTTGCGAAGGGCGCGCACGTGGCGCGGCATGGTGTGCTTAGTGAGCTTTCGGGGCTTGCCCATCAGCGGAGTTCCTCGACGGGCGTCACGCCAAAGACCTTGAGGCCCGAAGAGATAACCGTTGCCACGCTCTGGACCAGCGCTAGACGCGCCAGCGTCCGTATCTTGTCGTCCTCATGAATGAACCGAAGGCGAGCATCGTCCTTGCCCTTGTTCCAGAGTCCATGGAAGCATTCCGCCAAGTCGTGGAGGTAGTAGGCTACTCGATGCGGCTCGCGCGCCTCGGCCGCACTGTCAATGAGTCGGGGCCAGCCGGCCATCTGCTTAATCAGTTCCATTTCCGCTGGATCGTCCAAGGATGTCATGTCTGCCCCGGCCAATGCCGCCAACGTTAGTTCGTCGTCGTCGAACAGATCGGCAGCGTTGCGCAGCACCGAACGGCAGCGCGCATGCGCGTACTGCACATAAAAGACCGGGTTGTCACGGGTCTGTTCCAGCACTTTGTCCAGGTCGAACTCCATCTGCGAATCCTGCTTGCGGGTCAGCATGATGAACCGCACCACATCGCGCCCAGCCTCGTCGATAAGGTCGCGCAGCGTGACGAAGTTGCCGGCCCGCTTGCTCATGCGCATGGGCTTGCCGTCCTTCTTCAGGTGGACCATCTGACAGAGCTTGACGTCCAGGTCCGCCGCGCCGCCGCTCATGGCCGTGACGGCAGCTTTCATTCGCTTCACGTAGCCGCCGTGATCGGCGCCGAATATGTCTACCATGATTGGGAAGCCGCGCTTGAACTTGTCGTGGTGGTTGGCGATATCGTTGGCGAAATAGGTCCAACTGCCGTCCGATTTCTTCAATGGCCGGTCCACATCGTCGCCGAATTCGGACGCCTTGAACAACGTCTGGGGGCGAGGCTCCCAATCTTCAGGTTTCTTCCCCTTGGGTGGCTCTAGCACGCCCGTGTAGATCAAACCCTTGTGGTCAAGGGCGGCGAACATGTCCTCTACCGCGCCGGCGTCGACCAAGTCGCGTTCGGACGTGAACACGTCTTGTTCGATGCCCAGTGCGGACAGGTCCGTCTTCACCGTATCCATCATACGGTCGATGGCGAAGTCTCGAAACAGGGTCAGCCACGACGCTTCGTCCGCTTCCTTGAAGGCGTCACCGTGCTCGGCTGCCAAGGCAACGCCCACGGGGATCATGTAGTCGCCTGGATAGAGGCCTTCGGGAATTTCACCGATATCATCGCCCAGGGCCTCCCGATAGCGGAGATGTGCCGAGCGGGCCAGGGCCTCTACCTGGGCGCCGGCGTCGTTTATGTAGTATTCCGTAGTCACGTCGAACCCGGCCTTCGCCATCAGCTTCGCCAGCGCGTCGCCGATCACCGCACCTCGCGCATGTGCCACGTGCAGGGGGCCTGTGGGGTTTGCGGAGACGTATTCCACGTTTACCTTGGCACCGCCACCGAAATCAGAATCGCCGTAGGCCGTGCCTGTATTTAGGATATCCGCCAATACCCCGCGCCATTTGTGGGCCGCCAGGGTCAAATTGATGAAACCGGGGCCCGCCACTTTCACCTCTGTGACCGTGTCCAGCGCGCCCAAGCGCGCCGCCAAGTGTTCGGCAATATCGCGGGGCTGCATCTTCGCGGCCTTCGCTAGCACCATCGCGGCATTAGTAGAGATATCGCCGTGGCCGGCCTCGCGCGGCGGTTCGGCACTGATCTTGGACGTGTCTAGGTCGGCGGGTAGGATGCCGTCGGCTCCCAATTCGGCGATGGTGGCCCGGATGTTGGCCAGGAAAGATTGATGAATGTTCATGCGGGCCTCAAGAACGGGCGTGATGGGCGGAAACGCGAACTGAGCGGGTGATACGTCATCCCCCAAGCAGGATCAAGGTTCCCGGTGCCGGACCTGTCCGTCAATGGACCCTCGGGGTTGCTGCACGACCACAGTCCGTGCGACGATTCCAACAATCAAAGAGGAAATACATGACGGGCATCAACAACAAAGCGTTCAAGAAGCGTCTCGAGCAATTGCGCGACGAAGTGCAGCGCGATTCTGAACTGACGGAGAACGAGCGCAAGCCCGTGGCCCTGGACCAGTCAATGGTCGGACGCCTGTCGCGAATGGACGCGCTCCAGAACCAAGCCATGGCCCTGGAAGCCGAACGCCGCCGCGGCGTCGAATTGCAGCGCATCGACGCGGCGCTGGCCCGCATCGAGGAAGGTGAGTTCGGTTGCTGTGCCGCCTGCGGCGACGACATTGAGTCCAAGCGCCTGGATCACGACCCGACGGTCCCTAATTGCATCACCTGCGCCCGTGGGGCGGATTGAGCCCGCCCGACGCCGTTCAAGCCCGGTGAATTGTCGCGCCCATGAACTGACGGACCAAGCCCCTGATCTTGGGGGGTAGCACGGCATTGAAACAAATTTCACCGGATCAATCGGTTCGAATCACCTTGCAAGCTTATGTTTGCTGAATTATTCGTGTCGCAGCTTTTTTTCAGCCGGTCCGCCGGGAGCTAACGCCGCGTTGCGACTAGGCTGCCTTCAACCTCAAAGCGTCGGAATGGTTATGAGCTTGTACACAGATTACCTCATCCAGATCGAAGAGCGGAAAAACCAGAACCTGAGCCCCAAGCCGATCGAGGACGGCGCGCTGGTCGCGGAGATTATCGCTCATATTCAAGATGTCGACCACGAGCACCGAAAGGGCTCGCTGAACCTTTTCATCTATAACACGTTGCCGGGCACGACCAGCGCGGCGGGTGAGAAGGCGAAGTTCCTCAAGCAGATCATCACGGGTGATGTCACGGTCGAAGAGATTCCTCAGGAATTCGCCTTCGAACTCCTCTCCCACATGAAGGGTGGGCCGTCGGTGAAAGTGCTGCTCGATCTAGCTTTGGGCGACGATGCTGAAATCGCCCAAGCGGCGGCGACCGTTCTGAAAACACAGGTCTTCCTTTACGACGCCGATACGGACCGCCTAAAAGCGGCCTTTAAGGATAGGAGCGCCATCGCCGCGGAGATTCTGCAGAGCTACGCCAACGCCGAGTTCTTCACCAAACTTCCGGAAATTGACGATGAAATCCAGATCGTCACCTACGTGGCGGCGGAAGGGGACATTTCCACCGACCTCATGTCGCCGGGCGCCGAGGCGCATTCGCGCGCCGATCGGGAACTGCACGGCAAGAGCTTCATCTCGGAAACAGCCCAGAAGGAGATCGCGGCCCTTAAGATTCAGCATCCGGGCAAGCGCCTCATGATGATTGCCGAAAAGGGCACCATGGGCGTCGGCTCTTCGCGCATGTCCGGGATCAACAATGTCGCCTTGTGGATGGGTGAACAGGCCAGCCCCTACGTGCCCTTCGTCAACGTCGCGCCGATCGTCGCCGGGACCAACGGAATTTCGCCGATCTTCCTGACCACGGTGGGCGTCACTGGTGGTATCGGCGTTGATCTAAAGAACTGGGTCAAGCAGGTCGACGGCGACGGCAACGTCATCATTAACAATGACGGTAACCCGGTCCTTGAAGAGAAGTACTCGGTCTCCACCGGGACGATCCTGACTATCAATACGAAAACCCATAAGCTCGTTTCTGAAGACGGCGAGGAGTTGGCAGACCTGTCCGCGTCCTTTTCGCCCCAATCGGTCGAGTTCATGAAAGCCGGTGGCTCCTACGCCATCGACTTTGGGAAGAAACTGCAGGTTTTCGCCGCCGAAATCTTTGGCGTGGAACCGAAGCCGGTGTTCGCGTCAGCGAAGATCGTTTGCCATTCTGGCCAGGGGCTGACGGCGGTGGAGAAGATCTTTAATCGCAACGCCGTGGGCGTGCCGGAAGGTACCATCTTGCACGCTGGCTCAGACGCCACGGTTAAGGTGAACATAGTCGGCTCCCAGGATACGACCGGGCCCATGACCGTGCAGGAACTCGAAGCAATGGCCGCCACCGTGATTTCGCCAGTGCTTGACGGGGCGTACCAGTCGGGCTGCCACACGGCGTCCGTGTGGGATAAGAAGGCCCAGGCCAATACGCCTAAGCTCATGGCCTTCATGAATAAATTCGGTCTTGTTACAGGGCGTGACCCGAAGGGTGAGTACCACGCCATGACGGACGTTATCCACAAGGTGCTGAACGATATCACCATTGACGACCGGGCCATTATCATTGGCGGCGACTCCCACACCCGCATGTCGAAGGGCATCGCCTTTGGCGCTGATTCGGGCACGGTGGCGCTGGCCCTGGCACTCGGCCAGGCGAGCATCTTGGTTCCCGAATCTGTGAAGGTCACCTTCAAGGGTAAGATGGGCTATCACATGGATTTCCGCGACGTCGTCCACGCGACCCAAGCCCAAATGCTGGCGCAGTTCGACGGAGAAAACGTCTTCCAAGGTCGCATCATCGAGGTGCACATCGGCACGCTTCTGGCGGACCAGGCATTCACTTTCACGGACTGGACCGCGGAGATGAAGGCTAAAGCCTCGATCTGTATCTCCAATGACGAGACGTTGATCGAGTCTCTCGAAATCGCCAAGGCCCGAATCCAAGTCATGAAGGACAAGGGGATGGAGATCTCATCGAACATGCTCCAGGGTCTTATTG
>CAJWVP010000199.1 GCA_913048145.1 uncultured Rhodospirillaceae bacterium | reverse complement strand
ACAACACGATCGAAGCCGTCGCCGCGCCAGCAACCTGGGCCACCCAATAGGGGACAACTCGGCGTAACGGAAACTTGTCGTAGACGGCAGCGACCACCGTGATCGCGGGGTTGATGTGCGCGCCGGACAGTGATGCGGCCGTGTAAATACCGAGGCTAACACCAACAGCCCAAACCACCGCCACTTGCCACAACCCGGCTTGTGCGCCAGTGGCTACGGCCGCGTTAACGGAGCCCACGCCAAAGAAAACGAGCACGAAAGTTCCAAAGTATTCTCCGGCCATAGCCGACAAAAGGCTGTTTGCTGGCGGGCCGCTATCATCGTCAGAAGAAGGCGTCTTCTCAATGGGGTTTTCCGTCGCGTCGCTCACTTGTCATTCCCTCCCCTCAATTTAGCCGGCACATTGCGCGCCGCCCGGAGATACACTTCTTCCACGTCGATATCGTCAAAGACCGCCCGGTCCAGATTAGACTGGGTGAAATCCGTCCGTTGGAATTGGGTTTTCGAAAAATCCGCGCCGCCCAAATCGGCGCCTGAAAACTGGGCCAATGGCACCTTGGCACCGCGAAAACTAGCCCCCGTCATACCTGCGGCATAGGCACGAACCCAACCCATATCTGCATCCGCGAAGTTAGCGCCGTCAGCACGGCTCCAGCTTAAATCCGCAAAGCCCATTTTGGCACCGCGAAGATCAGTATTCATGAGGATGGCTTGATTCAGCTTGGCATTCACCAGATTGGTCTTAGAAAGATCGGCGCCGCTGAAGTCCGTGCCACGAAGGATCGCCCCATTGGGGCCTGGGTGGCCTTGTCCACGGCCACCCAAGTTTGCCTCAGCAAAGTTCGCGCCCACGAACACGGACTGGCTCAAGTTCGCGGCCGACAGAACAGCCCTTTGAAAATTCGCGCCCGTACCGCGTGCCTTCGACATATGGACACCCGCCATCAGGGCATTCGCGAAATCAGACCTTGCTACCCGGGCTACATCCAAGGTAGCCAATGTCAGATCTGCATCTCGAAATACCGCTTCTGTGAGGTCAGCACGGGTCAGATCAGCATTCCCCAATTGCGCATTGGTGAAATCAGCCCCAGCGGCATTCACATCGCGGAGATAGGCCTCGCGAAGATCAGCCCCATTGAGGTTTGCGCCAGAGAGGTTCGCGCCAGTCAGGTTTGCGCCTGCTAACCGGGCACCGGATAGATCTGCCCCCTGAAGATCCGCACCCCGAAGATCTGCACCGGGCGCCAGTTTTTTTTGCGCACCGGCTGACGAAGCTATGCTGATCGTAACTAGCAAGCCAAAGGCCATCAGTACGGACCGGCGCCCAATCATTCCACAACATTCCTTGGCAAAAACGACGCCATTTCAAATTCTGCGGGTTTAGCCCCCTTGCGTCGAATGTCCGCCCATGCCCCCTTGTAGTAGGGTATGGTCGTCTTCGGGTCGACGTGATCGGTGACCAGGTCGCCGGCCGCCCCCCGGGGCTGTCCAAAAAGCATAAACGCGTGGTTGCGTTTGACCGAGTCTGTGGGATAAGCCATGGCTTCGACCGAGCCCATGTCGTTTGACACCTGCAAGACATCACCTGGCGCGATGCCCAGCTCCTCGGCATCATCGGGATGCATCTCTAGCATGGGAACGGGATAACGCTCGCGATAAAAATCGATATGCCGGTGATGGTAGCTGGTCTGCCAGATATGGTTAACCCGGCCGTTGTTGATCCAGAACCGGTAAGTCTTCCGCTGGCGCTCAACCGCGGCCGCATATCCGGGCCAAGGCCGGGGCGCCGGTATGAAGCGAGCCTTACCTGACGGCGTCCCAAACCGGCCATCTTCAAATAACCGGACCGTTCCCACCGGCACCCGGTTGACCAGGCGGACCGGTGTCTGAATGCCATTGTTCCCAAGATCGCGGAGCAGGCCATAAGTGATACCCGCATAACCCTCCATTGGGTCGTTGCCATCCCCCTTGTAGCTGTAACGCGCATCGATGAATACGTCCTCATCTCCGCGCCAATCGAAGTCAAGAAACTTGTTCGCCATCAATGGATTGTTGTCGTCCTGATAAAGTTGGTTGAGGCGACGAGCGAACTTGCCCATGATGGCCCAGTCCGGTTCCGCTTCACCCGGCGGATCCATGAACCTAGGATACAAGCGCAGCCGCCGTTCACCATTAATGGACGTGAGGTTCATCTCTCCCCATTGTGCGGCCGGTAACACCATATGGGCATGACGCGCCGTCGCAGTCATATAGAGGTCTTGGGCGAGAATGAACATGCCACCCGCCTTCAAGGCCTCGACAATCGCCGCCACTCGCTCACCGATAGGTTTTCCAACGGTCTCTGCGATCGCCTTCGAGACTGGAGCGCCGCGCTCAATTAAATTGGCTTCGACGGCTTCGGCACGCAACGTGGTCAAGACAGGATTGCAACCGCCAACCCAGAACACCTTAGCTTCACCGCGCCGCGCGGCCTCGTCCACGTTCAGGGCCGGCCGACCGCCAGGATAAGGAGGACGGACGTAGGCTTCCTGGTGCCCACCAAGCCGGCTGATCCCAGTTCCCGGTTTGCCCACATTCCCAGTCAGTAGTCCCAGATCGACGATGGACGCGATATTCTCATAATTTTTGACACCCCAGATCAGACCCTTCTCGTAATGAAACAGGGTCCGGCGACGAACGCCGCCAGACTTCGGCTTAGCGATCCACTCTGCCGCTTTGTATATGTCCGCCTCCAAAATGTCCGCCAATGCGGCAGCTTCAGTGACCACCGTCGCCGCATCGCGATCGGAGCCCAGGGACGAACGCTGATAGGCTTCAAATGTCTGCCATTCTGCTCGTTCTTTGATGAAAGCCACATCGTGCCAACGGCGTTCAAGAACGGTGCGCGCGATCGCGTTCATAACCGCAATATCGGTGCCGGGCTCGATTTGCAGATGTAGAACGTTTTCCTTGCCCGCCGCCGCTTCAGCGGTCGCCACCGAAATGGTCCGACGTGGGTCCATAATAATCATGCGGCCCGGGGCCGCCGGCTCGCCGGGGAAGGTCGACCGCTTCAAATCCAGCGAGTCCCCATTCAGATTTGGGATCATATGGTTCAGGAAATAGTTGGTTTGCGTCTCATACGGGTTAGCGCCAACGATCAGGATTGTGTCCGCAAGCTGGGCATCAATATACGCGTTGGTCAATGGCGCCAATCCGGCATCACCTGCCGCATGCACTTCGCTATTGTAGGCGGGCCGGTTATGAATGGACGCGGTACGGGTCCCAACGCCCTCAAAAAAGAAGCGCCCGACAGCCCAATTGTTCTCGAAACCGCCACCACCGCCGCCGTGGTCGAAAAACTTCATGCCGACGGCATCGGGGCCCCATCGGTCGATCACGGCCTTG
Organism: uncultured Rhodospirillaceae bacterium; assembly: GCA_913048145.1. GTDB lineage: Bacteria > Pseudomonadota > Alphaproteobacteria > Rhodospirillales > Casp-alpha2 > UBA3470. The sequence goes on along the minus strand of CAJWVP010000199.1, from coordinate 2,336 downwards.
ATGACCCGCGCGCCTAAATCCACCGTCTCGTCCCATTCTGCATCGGCAAAACCATCACCTTCACGAAGTTGCGGCATGCCGAGGCGCGCCTTGGTACCTCGATCTGGGGAATAGAGGGTCTGTGCCAGGCCGCCACCCCGCACCGAGGCCAGCCCGCTGTTAACGGAACAGGATTTGTCCGGAACGATCGCGACGTTGAATGCGCCCGCCTTGTCCTTCACCACCGCATGCATGTTGGGCGAAATCCAATCACCTTCTGGTCCCTGCTGCTCACGAAGGTCCGCACCTATGGCGTTTTGATCCGGTCCGGGGCCACCGTCCTTCCCAACCGGCCACTTGTAAACTCGGTACCCACAACCAACGATGCAGAACTGGCATACGGTCTCAACAACCTCAGCGTTGGGCGGTGGTAAGGGTGCGTTGCTCATGCCCAGACCTCAGAGAATATTGGTGTGACGCCCGTAAATTAGGCCGTCCATCCCCACCGCACGCACCATTCCGCCCCTGACCTCAAGCTCGATCATCGGTAGCGATTGGCTTGCCTGCCCGATTATAAGACGCCCTTTCTTGGCTGGATCGAAGCTGCTCCAATGACAGGGACAAACAAGCATTTGCCGTTCTGACAGAAAATTTACTGAACAGCCCTTGTGCGTGCACAATAAGGAATAGGCAACAATGTCTTTTCCTGGACCGACCCCGCCAGGCACTGCCTCCCTCAGACGCAACAAGACAGACGGCGCGCTGGCATCCGGGTATTCAAACGCAACCTCAGCCCCCGGCTCCAACGTGTCGAGCGCCGCCACATCGATGGCCGGATAATTCGTTGTTTGGGAGGCGCTTGTTGGCGGCGCTACGCTGGCAACCGTTGCCGCCGCCAATCCGGCGGCTCCTGTCTTGATAAAGTCCCGTCGATTGACACCTGTCATAACCACCCCCTCATAGTCCCCTCAGGATCTCGGACCCAACACCAAAGAGTTTCGACGCGATCGGCACGCAATTCAAGTTGAGAGGGCCGACGCACATGCCCTTATGATCAGATTTCCATCGTCAAGCTAAACCCGTCGCCCTTCGGGTTCATGGAAAACTCACCGTCCACCACCGCGTAGGTCCATTTGGCCGTCTTCTTGACGCCGCCCAACGGATACATGTGACAGCCGATCAAACCACAATCCGGATCCGTCGCTTTATAATTCGCCAAATCCACCAACAGTTTATCGGGCGCCGATACATTCATTAATTTGGCAACATTCCGCGCCTGCTTTTTCAGAAACATCATGGAGTTTCCAATACCGCAGGCCTTTGCGTAGTTGAGCAGCGTCTTGATGGTCGCCAGGCCCGGAACGCCAATGCGGATTGGCAGGGCGTTTCCAGCTGCGCGTATGGCCTTATCCCAGGCAATGATGGGTTCCGCCTCGAAACAGAACTGGGTGACGATATAGACATCGGCGCCACTACGGTTGGCAAAATCATTTTTCCAGGTCAAAGCCGCGGCAATGGCCTCATCGGGCATGTCGGGGCTGCCCTCCGGGTGACCGGCAACACCAACCCTCTTGATCCCATGTTTGTCCAGAAGGCCAGTCTCCAAAACCTGCATGGAGTCTGAGAAGGCGCCAAGCGGTTGATCCACCGCGCCGGCGATGGTCAGAACCTCGTCAATGTCCGCCTCCCCCCGCAACCGTCGCAAACCCTCATCCAGGAACGCGGCGTCCGGAATACTGCGGGCGGCCAAGTGAGGAACAGGATTTAAGCCTTCCTTCTTGAGACGCGCCGCAATTGCAATGGTGTCTTCAAAATCAGATCCGGGAAGAAACGTGATGAACACCGTTGTACCTGGACGCAGGATCTCACGAAAATCATCAACTTTGGCGGCCGAGAACGGCGTCGTCTCCGCCGTAAAATCGGCAAGAAAATCGATAACGTTCTGACGTGGACCCTGGAAATCCGATTTTTCCGCAATGTTGGCCATCTTGCAAACTCTCTCAACTGAGCCGGCTATACCGACAAGAAATTATGGTTTTAGGCTATCACATTATCAGTGCCACCCCGCGCAGAACTGCATGCATTGGGCAAATGATGGGCGGAGCGTTGCGCATGACATGGCGTCACACTTTGTCAATTCCCCCACGGCATGTTCCATATCAGTCATGCCTTAGAGAAAGGCTCGAATATCTTGATGGCGGCGATGCACATATATCTTGATCCCCAACTCTGCTTCATCGGGTTCGTGCCGCGCGATGGCGTCGACCACATCCTTGGTCATCTCTTCATGGGCACGGGCGACATCATGCCAGCCGCCAACCCTCTCGGAGATCATGAACCAAAGACGCAGGTGCAGA
>CAJWVP010000198.1 GCA_913048145.1 uncultured Rhodospirillaceae bacterium | reverse complement strand
CCACCATGACTGGCGCCGCTGCGGCGGTCGACGGCATTGAGGTGCTCAGTGCGGCGGGGCTTGAAGTTACGCCGTTGCAGGCCTATTTTATTTCCTCGTTCTAAGGGCTTCCCTACTAACCGCGGATCGATCCGGCGTGTACCGGCCAACCGGCACACGATCGGGAATTTTTGGTTCTACAGGTGGACACGAAGATGGAAAAGGTACCCATGACCCGCCAGGGTCTGGACAACCTGGAAGAAGAGTTCAAGCGCCTTCGCAACGAAGAGCGGCCGTCCGTAATTAGGGCGATTGCGGCGGCTCGTGAGCATGGCGATCTCTCCGAGAACGCCGAATATCACGCGGCCCGGGAACGCCAAAGCTTTATCGAAGGTCGGCTGGCGGAACTCGAAGACGTCATCAGTCGCGCCGACGTCATTGACGTGTCAAAACTCTCAGGTAGCGTGGTGCGCTTCGGTGCCACTGTCATGGTTGCCGACGAGGACACGGACGAAAAAATCACGTATCAGATTGTCGGCACCCACGAAGCGGATCTTGATCAGGGCCGCCTGTCGGTAACGTCGCCACTGGCGCGCGCCATGATTGGCAAGACCATTGGTGACAGTGTCGAGGTGAACACGCCTCGCGGCCCTAAGGGCTACGAAATCTGTGATGTTCAATTCAAGTAGGCGTCTACCCGGTTAGGGGGTATCGGCTTCGGGTCCATCTTCATCGATCGGTATACCAGACAGGTCTTTCGCGGTGCGAATTGTCTCAAAGGTCGTTACCGTAGAGACATGAGGGGCTTCCGTTATGCCCATGGTCAGGGCGTCTCGCTGGTCCTTGTCTCGGGCAACGACCTTGAGAAGAAAGTCACCGCCGCCGCGAATCATGTGACATTCGCGCACTTCGGACCAGCCATCCATTCGTGTTTCGAAATCCTGCAGAACGTTCTGCGCCTGCGAATTCAGACCGACTAAGGCAAAGAACATTTCTTTGTAATCGAGCAGGGAACCGTCGATATCCGCGTGATATCCTTTGATGTAACCGGCGTCTTCTAGGGCGCGGACCCGGCGGAGGCAAGGCGGCGCAGAAATACCGGCGCGCTGCGAAAGCTGAACATTGGTCACCCGTCCGTCATCCTGAAGATCACGAAGTATTCGCCGGTCGATGCGATCCAGTTTGACCTTTTGCATGCGTACTCCCCAATATTCGAAATGTGGACCACCTTATTCGAAATATTATTGCGCAATCATATTACACCCAATTGGGAAATGCGAGGGTTTCGGCCCTCAGTCGAGCGGATTGCAAGCCCGGAATTGATTGCCGATAATCCTCGACGCATGAATCTGAACCGGATCAGCCTGTGCCCGAGCACCAAAGCAAAGTTCAATTCAAGGCGAATCCCTTGTTTCCCGTGACCGCGCCCGTTGCCTATTTCGGAGCGGCGATTTACCAGTGCGGTCGGTCTGGGGGGCACGCCTTCGGCGACGTGCGGGTTGACCCCCAATGCTTATTCTTTCGCGGTGATCGCGCTAACGGGATCGTTAACTGTTCGAAATCTGTCGCACCGGCTATGGCCTGTAATTTGAGTTGTAAAGAAGGACCGGGGATCACCGCGACCGTCGGTTTGAACTGTGAAGGAAAGCTGGTTCCATGATGTCTGGAGCCGTGTCGGCAGGGCATCCCGCGACAGCCCAGGCGGCCGCGACCATTCTCAAGGAAGGCGGAAATGCCTTTGACGCGGTGTTAGCTGGAATGGCAGCGGCCTGCGTTTGTGAACCGGCCTTGTGCTCCTTGGGCGGCGGCGGATTTTTGCTGGCAAAGCCCGAAAGTGGAGAGCCACGAATCCTAGACTTTTTTGCGCAAACGCCATTGCGCCATCCCGAGGTCAAAACGCGTGACTTCTTCCCCGCGCTTTGCGATTTTGGAACCGTCCAACAGGAATTTCATATCGGTATGGCGTCCATGGCGACGCCGGGCCTCGCGCGCGGTATGTTTGAGGTCAACAAATTGCTTGGCCGCATGCCTCTCGGTCAAATCCTGGAGCCAGCGATAATATTGGCGAAAGAGGGGGTGCCGCTTCATAGGCTGCAGGCCTACATATTTCAGGTTGTCGGACCTATTTATATGGAGACCGAGGCCAGCCGGGCAATTTTTGAATCTAAGGCCAATCCCGGAAATTTAGTTGGCGAAGGGGATCTCGTTGCGAATCCTCAGTTCGCCGACTTTCTGGATGTGTTGGTTCACGAAGGGGACGATCTGTTCTACCGTGGTGAGATCGCGGCACGCGTGGCCGAGGACTGTCGCGCACAAGGTGGTACGCTAACCCGTGCTGATTTCGAGGTGTTCAAACTTGAACACCGCAGGCCCTTGTCTCTTGCGTATGCCGATGCTCAAATCTACACCAATCCCCCGCCATCGACCGGCGGTCTGCTCATTGCGTTTGCCCTCTCCATACTTCGCGACTTAGGCGCGCAAGATGCGGCCTTCGGTTCGTCCGCTCATCTTACGGCGTTGGTTCAGGCCATGGCGTTGACCAACGAAGCCAGGATAGAGAGCCGGATGCACGAAGCGCCCGCCGAAGAAGCGGCAGCGGTATTGCTCAGTGACGAAATGGTTGACGCCTATCGCCGGCGCATCGCGCCGTATCCGCGTTCGTATCGCGGCACGACCCATATCAGCGTCGTCGACAGCAACGGTAATGCGGCCAGCCTGACCCTGTCCAATGGCGAGGGCTGTGGTTACATCGTCCCCAATACAGGCATGATGATGAACAATATGCTAGGCGAAGAAGACATCAATCCACATGGGTTCCACAATTGGCCGCCGAACACCCGAATGTCTTCAATGATGGCACCAAGCCTCATTGTCGAGCCCACAGGTCGGGTCACGGCGCTTGGGTCGGGCGGCTCCAACCGAATTCGCACAGCCATATTGCAGGTATTGATCAACATTTTGAACTTCAATATGCCGGTTGAGGATGCGGTATCGAGCCCACGTATTCACTATGAGCGCGGCTTGCTGAATGTTGAGCCAGGGTTTCTTGAATCCGCCGTTAACGGTCTGTCCAAACACTTTGGCGACATCAAACGATGGGACGAACTAAACTTGTTCTTTGGCGGTGTTCACGCCGTTCGTTCGGATGTCCGGCGCGGGGGGGTTGATGGTGCCGGCGACCCGCGTCGCGGCGGCGTGTCGATCGTCACGTCGTAGACCCGGCTGATGCGGCTTGAATTGGTTCGGTAGGAACGTTTCGCGTATCATAGCTTAAGAACGCGATCATCAGTTGTGAGCCGACGATAATCGGCAGGGCGGCAAGCACGACGGTACCCGCCGACGCATTGACGCCTGTGGTTTCGCTCTCGATCCAATTGATCAACCCAAAGACGATGCCGAAAAGTAACAATAGCTTACCCAGGATCAACTGCAGCGTCGCGACGTTGGTTTCGCGCAAGAAATAGGTGATGAAGATTCGCCGGTATGTGTTGACATAATGTTTCAACATGAATTCTGGCACGATCGTTGGAATTCGAATGCCGCTGGTCTCATTTCCGTAATGGGCCTGCATTGGTATATCGCGCACTACGGCCCGAAGAAGTCCCAGGTGAAACAGCATGTCCGATTCGAAAAAATATCCCTTGGAAATCTCGGAAAACGGAAGCGCGCGTGCAGAATCTGCGTGGATGGCCGTGAAACCGTTCGTGGGGTCGAAGATGTTCCAATACCCACTGGAGAGCTTTGACGCAAAGGAAAGCACGAAGTTGCCGAACAGCCGGCTTTTCGGCATTCCCGCAAGGCTGCCCAAGGCGTGGAAGCGGTTTCCTTTCACGTAGTCCGCTTCTCCCTTAATGAGCGGCGCCACCAGGGCCGGAATGAAGGATGGTGCCATCTGACCATCGCCATCCAGCTTGACGATGTATCGCGCACCGTCATCCAAGGCCTTCCGATAGCCCGCTATGGTTGCGCCACCAACCCCTAGGTTGCGTTCATTCGTTATAACTTCTACACGTTCGTCGGAACAGTTCTCACGGACAAACTCGCCGGTCTTTTCCGGGCAGGCATCGTCGACCACGTAAATATATTGTGTTTCTGGTCCGATTTTGGCCAGTACATCAAGAATATGGGACCGCTCTCGATAACAAGGGACGACGATCGCAATTCCGGTGCCCGCCATACCGTCGTCGCGGAACGAGGCCTGTAACGGTTTCGAAGATGCAGACGTCATGATCTAGCCTTTCGAGACGATGGCGTATAACAAATGTAGTTCACCATCTGGGTTATTCACAAGAATTGACGCTGATGTAAATAAGCCATTGCAGATACGCTCGCATTCGAAAACGATTGGCGCTAACATAAATTGTGCTTAAGGGGTAAACTTCCGTCATTATCGGTGGGGATATCTAGCCATGCCGGATCGAGATACAGAAAACTTGGCGGGTATCGCATTACTGTGTGATCTTCCACAAGTCGCGTTGACGGACGCTGCTAAAAACTGCCGATGGCGCAGTTACGGCGCGAACGAGCAAATCATCGACCGCCAAAGCGAAGCCACGGACGTGTTTTTTGTCCGCGAAGGCTGCGCGCGCGTGGTCAATTATTCGATTTCTGGACGCGAGATCACACTTGATGACATTGGTTGCGGTGGTCATTTCGGCGAGCTAGCCGCCATTGACGGCCAGCCGCGATCCGCGAGTGTAATGGCGCTGACCCATTGCTCTGTCGCGATCATGCCACAGGAACGGTTTCTTGATCTTGTTGACCAGAACCCAAGCGTCGCCCTGAAAGTCATGCGCGGGCTTGCGTCAATCATCCGAAATTCGACTGAGCGGATTATGGATTTGAGTACCTTGGCGGCGAACAACCGCGTGCAGGCCGATTTGCTGCGCCAGGCCTTGAATAATCTCAATGGTGACAACTCGGCCTCAATCTCGCCAATTCCGGTGCACGCCGATATTGCCAGTCGGGTCAGTACAACGCGCGAAACGGTTGCGCGCGTGATGAATGAGTTGGCGCGACAAGGCATTGTCGAACGACAAAAGAATGTATTCGTCATCCAGGACGTTAACCGGCTCCAGGAGATGATCGAGGAAGTCCGGGGCGAATAGAGGATATTCCTCGCATCGCCAGCGATTTCTAACTCTAAATCGTATACATCGCGTTCAATTCATTTAGCGGATCTCGTGCAATAACCGGCCAAGAATTCGTCGCAGATTACATCGGTCGGCGAAAAGGGAATGTTTGGCTGTAGTGATGGACAATCATCTGTCGACGAGCCTCAGGCAGCAGGGGGGGCGTAAAACATGGCAAAAAAAATTTTGATTGTTGAGGACAATGATCTCCATATGAAGCTGTTCAACGATCTGCTACAAGCCCACGGTTATGAAACCCTGCAGACCATGGACGGCCGTCACGTGTTGAAGTTGGCGTGGGAGAATCGGCCGGACTTGATCCTGCTGGATATCCAAATTCCCGAGATTTCTGGGCTGGAGGTGGCAAAGATGCTGAAGGCGGACGACGACCTTAAAGATATTCCTGTCGTCGCGGTTACTGCCTTCGCCATGAAAGGTGATGAGGAACAGATTCGCAAAGGCGGTTGTGAAGGTTACATAGCGAAACCGATTTCCGTACCCACATTTCTAGCCACGATTGCAAAATTCCTCGACTAAATATGCGTCGAAATGGCAGCCAACCAATAAACCTCGACAACCGACCTTTTTGTACGCACGTACAAATCGCGCGAAGCTTTATTTGATCTTCGCTTCTTTGAACATCACGTGCTTGCG
>CAJWVP010000197.1 GCA_913048145.1 uncultured Rhodospirillaceae bacterium | reverse complement strand
CCGGTTTTAAGCGGGCGCCTTCTGGCCATCTCTATATGACGTTGAAGGACGATAATGCCGTCTTGGACGCTGTGTGTTGGCGCGGGACGGCGACGCGCCTGCGGGTGTTACCTGAAGACGGTTTGGAGGTTATTGCCACGGGGCGGCTGACTATTTATTCGGGCAGATCAAAGTATCAAATCGTCGTCGAAAGCTTCGAGTTCGCGGGTGAAGGGGCGCTGTTGAAGCTCCTGGAGGACCGCCGGCGACAACTTGCCGCCGAAGGCTTATTTGATGCGGAGCGTAAACGCGAATTGCCGTTCCTTCCCAATGTGATCGGTGTCGTTACCTCGCCTACGGGTGCAGTGATCCGCGATATTTTGCATCGTCTCGCGGACCGATTTCCCCGGCACGTGCTGGTTTGGCCTGTGCTGGTTCAGGGCGATGGCGCCGCCGAACAGGTGGCCCACGCCATCGAAGCGTTCAACGCCCTTGATGATGCGGGCGCTATGCCTCGCCCGGACGTCCTGATCGTCGCCCGGGGCGGCGGCAGTATTGAAGACTTGTGGGCCTTTAATGAGGAAATCGTCGTTCGCGCTGCCGCCCGAAGTGACATTCCACTGATTTCCGCTGTCGGGCATGAGACCGATACCACGTTGATCGATTTCGCATCGGACGTCCGTGCGCCGACCCCGACGGCTGCTGCCGAAATGGCCGTGCCCGTACGGCACGAGCTGCAGGCCCAGGTTGCGGATGACGGCATCCGTCTAAGGACTGTGGCAACACGTCGGCTGCAGGATCTCAATCTCCGCCTCGAGGGATTAGCGCGTGGCCTACCCGATCCCCGACGTGCCCTGGAAGACCGGTCCCAACGGCTCGACGAATGGGAACAACGGTTGCGAAATTCCTTGGGTGCCGGGATGCGGTCGCGTCGACAGAACCTGGCCACGACGGCTGCTGGTCTGCGCAAACCAGATCACTTGCTGCGCAGGGGGATCGAACGGTTGGCGGTGGAAAGCCGGCAGTTGGTCCGAGCCCTAGAGGAAGCCATGAAAAACCGTGAACGCTTGCTTTCCCAGACATTAGCCCTGTTGGAGAGCTACTCCTATGAGCGCGTTTTGGAACGTGGTTTTGCGCTGGTGGCGGATGCCGAAGGCAAGGCCGTCACCTCCGCAAAGGCCTTGCAACCTGGCGACCAGGTGGCGTTGCGGTTTGCCGAGGGCGCGGCCCGCGCGGCAATCACGGGGACTGGGGAAGAAAAACCCAAAAAGTCATTGTCCCGTGGAACAGCAAGCCCGAAATCGAAGGCTGGCGACATCCGGCAGGGGAAGTTGCTTTGAGAACACTATTTCTTGCGGGTTCAATCTGGCTCGCAATGGCGCTGCCCGCCCTCGCCTGCGCCATTCCTCTTGAAGGCCAGGTTGTTCAAGGAGGCCTTCTTACGGGCCGGGTAGCGCCCGGCACACCGGTTAGCGTGATGGGGAAGCCGGTGCGAGTTTCCGCAGAGGGGCTTTTTCTGGTGGCATTCAGCCGAGATGCGATCGAACCGGTAGAGCTTAAGTCTGGGTTGGTGAACTGCACGCTCCAGCCCCAGAAGCGGACCTACAAAATTTCCCGCATTGACGGCCTGCCTCCCCAAAAGGTGACCCCGCGCGCGCCTGAAGATCTCGCGCGTATCCGAGCCGACAACGCGGCGATCCGCGAGGCGCGGCGGTTGGACACAGCGGCGACGGATTTTGTGGGTGGGTTTCAGTGGCCGGTGACGGGTCGCTTATCCGGGGCCTTCGGCGCCCAGCGAATTCTTAACGGCAAGCCACGCCAATATCACAATGGCGTTGATGTGGCGGCACCAATTGGTACACCAATCGCTGCCGCGGCGTCGGGGCGCGTCGTGTTGGTTCATCAAGACATGTTTTTCGCCGGCAAGACAGTAATTCTGGACCATGGCCATGGACTGACCAGCATTTATATCCATATGAGTGAGATTACCGTTAAAGAGGGCCAGCGTGTGAAGACAGGGGGCACGATCGGTCGCGTCGGGATGACGGGACGGGCAACGGGTCCTCATCTGCATTGGGGGGTGACGTTGTTCGGGACGCATGTGGATCCCCATTTACTGGCGGGGCCGATGAAGGCAAGGTAGGTCCGGTCGTTATTTTGGCCATCGATTGTGAAGCCAAAGCCATTGGCCCGGCGTGTCGCGGATCCAGCCCTCAATAATCGCGTTAATTTCAGTCATGTAGGCTAACACATCGGCTTGTTTATCCCCACTCGACGTGAATTCCATGGGCGGGGAAACAATGACCTGAAAGTTGGCGCCTTTGAGACGTTTGACTCGCACCGGCACCACCGGACATGTAAGGCGAAGCGCTAGCTGCGCCAGGGCCGGGGCGGTCATGGCGTCCGCGCCGAAGAAGGGCACGGGAATGCCGTCGTTCATCTTCTGATCGACCAGCAGGGCCAGATGATTGCCGGCCTTCAATGACGAGAGAATTTGCTTCGCCCCGGCCGGTCCCTTCGGGATCAGCGCACCCTCAATGCTGGCCCGGCCCCGGTTCAACAGCCATTCGGTCAACCGGTTGTTGGCCTGGCGGTAAACCCGATCCACGGCGAGGCCGCGCTGGCTGGACGCTAAGCCTGAAAATTCCCAGTTTCCCAAATGCGCCATCATGAAGATCCCAGGCCTATCGTCATCGCGGAGCTGGTCAATGAAATTCGCTCCAATGATCTCCAGCCGATTGCCTGTTCCCCTCGCGTGGAGTCTCCGCATGTGCGGGTATTCGCCGACGACGCGACCAAGGTTGTCCCACATTTCGTGGACCACCGTTTCACGTTCGAGCGCGTCCAGTTCTGGGAGGGCGTGTTCGATATTGCGCCGGGCTCGGTTTGAGACCCCGAGTTTCGGGCCAATGGACCGGGCCAATCCGCCGGCCAACCCGGAGGCCCAATCGATGGGGAGTAGGCGTAACAACCAATAGAAGACGGCCGCCGCCAGCGCTTCGGCGGGGTGACGGACGAAAGTGATCAGGTGTCTCCGCGGCATCGCCTAGTCTCCGCCGTTCAACTGATCGCTGAGAAATTGATCCAGGGCAGCTTCGTCACGCCACCGGAGCGCGAGCCCCATGGTGGTGATGCCTTCGCGTTCCGCCGACGTGAGGCGGACGAAATCCTTCTCCGTCGTGATCAGTCGCGCGCCGTGGTGTTCCGCTCGGGCGCGAAGGTCTGCAAGTTCAGACTCGGCAAAAAAGTTGTGATCGGGGAAGGGAACCGTATCGGCGAGGTCGTAGCCAGCCTCAGTCAAGATTTGAAAAAACTTCTCCGGGCGACCGATACCAGCAAACGCGACAACCCGGCCCGGCGTATCACCCATTGGCGGAACGGGGATCATGTCGGCTTGAAACACCTTTACCCGTTTCGGTATATACCGCGTCAGGCCGCGACGGTCGTCGCCGATGATGACGGCGGCCTGCGCCCGACGGAGCGCGATGCCGAGCGGTTCACGCATGGGACCTGCTGGCAACATGGCCCCATTGCCGACACCGCTGGCGCCATCAAAGACTAGGAAGGAGAGGTCCTTGACGAGGCGTGGGCTCTGAAAGCCGTCGTCCATGATCACGACCTGGGCACCTTCGTTTGCGGCGATACGCGCGCCGGCTAGCCGATCGACCGCGACCCAGGTTGGGGCGATGCGGGCCAATAGGAGTGGCTCGTCGCCAACCTCGGCGGCCGTGTGGCGACCGGGTGCAACCCGTTCCGGACCGAACGTCCGGCCGCCATAGCCGCGGCTTAGGAAATGGACTGCGCGGCCGGTCTTCTTAAGGCGAATCCCAAGATCCAAGGCCACGGGGGTCTTTCCGGCGCCGCCGGCTGTGACGTTGCCAACGCAAATCAACGGTACGGGCGTCCGCCCGGCTTTTAGGAAAGATACATGGAGCATCCTACCGATGCCGTAAATTAGCGAAGCCGGTGTTAGAAACAACGATTGCCAGGTGGGGTTGGGGGCGTCCCAGAATACGGGCCGTTTCATGGTGACTTCCGGTCCACGACGGCGTCGGAGATGTAAGGCGCCAAGGCATCCGTGACCCTGTCGAGGACATCGTTCTCCGATTCAGCGATGATGTTACCTTTCTGGCCCCGGGATTCGCATAGGTCAGGATCCGCCAGCAATCGGTCGACCGCTGCGGTCAAGGCATCGGCGTCGCCGACTTCTACTGCGGCATCTGCATCAAGGAGGCGCCGGGAGATGTCGGCAAAGTTCCACATGTGTGGTCCGAACAGCACGGCGCTACCTAAGCGGGCCGGTTCTAAGGGGTTTTGACCCCCCAGGTCAACGAGGGATTTGCCCATGAAACTGATCGGCGAAAGGCGAAAGAAGAGCCCCAGTTCGCCGAGTGTATCGGCAAGGTAGATATCGGTTTTGGAAACAACAGCGTCGCCGTTGCTGCGGCGCATGACGGTTAAGCCGAGGGCGGAGAGCGCTTCGGCAATAGCTTCACCCCGGTCCGGATGACGGGGAACGATGATCGTGATCAGGTCCGGATACATGGTTTTCAGTGCCTGATGGACACCTCCGACAAGGGCTTCCTCACCGGGGTGGGTGCTCGCCGCGAGCCAGCAGGGCCGGGTTCCGATGTGATCCCGAAGGAAGTCCAGGTTCCCCATGTCGGCGGGAAGCGCGGGGGTTGCATATTTCAAGTTGCCAAGAACCTCGACCCGCGACGCGCCCAGCGCGCGAAGGCGGTCGGCATCCGTATCCGTTTGTGCCAGACAGAGCGTGAAGCATCGCAGCATACGTGTCATGAGACCTCGGGCCTTCTGCCACCCAGCGAAGGATTCTGGCGACACGCGGCCGTTGAGCAAGATCAGGGGAATGCCGCAGTCGCTCGTGATGGTTACCAGGTTGGGCCAAAACTCCGATTCTGTCCAAAGCGCCAGTTCCGGGCGCCAATGGTCAAGGAAACGCCGCACGTAAGCCTGGCGATCGATTGGCACGTATTGATGGATGGCACGCTGGGGCAGACGCTCGTCCAGGAGGGTCGCTGAGGTCACGGTTCCAGTGGTCACCAGGACATGCAGGCCTGGGCAGATCTCCAGAAGTCGATTGATCAAGGGTAGGATCGTCAGGGATTCACCGACACTGGCCCCATGGATCCAGATCAAGGGGCCAGCCGGACGGGGGATGTGGCCGATCCCCTTGCGTTCATCGAAGCGCAGACGATCTTCCTGGCCGCGCGCCAGACGCCGTTCCAGGTACCAGTTGATGGCCGGAGCGCCCACTGTAGACATGATACGATAAAGGGGGAGCAAGATGGTCACGCGGATGAAACCTCCGTGACCACGGGTGCGGCGGTTATCGGAGTTCGCCCAACCCGTTCGTCGGCGTCGCGCGTGATCGCATTCATTCGTTCTTCTAGTTCGATCCGCGCCGCTTCCATGGCGTCGGCATTGGCGTTGCGGTCCACATGCAAAGGCTCGCCCCAGACGAAGACGCCACGGCTGAACGGTGCGGCGACTAGAAAACGGTCCCATGACCCGAGGACGCGTCCGCGTGCCACGGAATAGGTGGCGGGAAAGATGGGTACACCCGCCATACGCGCTAAGGATATGATCCCGTCGCTGGCCCGCATGCGGGGCCCCCGTGGACCGTCTGGGGTGATCCCGATGCACTCCCCTCTCTTTAGCGCCTTGAGCATGCCACGAAGCGCCGATGCGCCACCCTTCGAGGTCGAGCCCGCAATTGTATTGATCCCGAAATAGCTGATGACCTTGGCAATCAACTGCCCGTCCCGGTGTTGCGAG
>CAJWVP010000196.1 GCA_913048145.1 uncultured Rhodospirillaceae bacterium | reverse complement strand
TGTCCGGTTCGCAACGGGACGCGCTGATCAAAAAGGCGCCGTTCTATTCGAAAGCAGTAATTCCAGGCGGCACCTACAAGGGCAATGATGCGGACGTCGAAACCGTCGCCGTGGGTGCACTCTGGGTGTCGCGCAATAATCTGCCCGAAGACTTGCACTATGGCGTGGTAAAGGGCCTTTTCGGCAACAAAAAAGCCGCCAAGATTCTTGCCAATGGTCATGCCAAGGGCAAATCCATGAACATCGAGACGGCGTTTGACGGCGTTCCGATCCCACTCTGCAAGGGCGCAGAGAAATATTACAAGGAAGTCGGCGCCAAGTAATCGAAGAGCCATTTTATGAGGCCCGGGGGCGTTCGCGCTCCCGGGTCTCTTTCTTTATCTATTTATTTGTTGATCGATTTCTACATCACGCGGGCTGGGGGGCGAAAGGCCATGTCTGACGCCAAAATTGACTATAAAGCGGCCGAAGAACTGGAAGAGCGATATGACCCGGAAATGCAGTTCCGGCATACCTACGCTCTGGCGAAATGGCTGGTTATCGGCCTTTTGTTCCTACTCTCCCTATTTCACTACTATACGGCCGGTTTCGGCGTATTGGAGCACCACTGGCATGTTGGCGTGCACCTAGCTTTCGTGTTGGGCCTGATTTACCTCGTCTACACGCCGCACCGGATCGTCGACGCTGCCGGGCAAATCGCAGGCACCACAAACCTCTCCATCCGCTGGCCTGACTTGATCAAGCTCGGCGTACCAACGATTTTCCTCTACGGGATTATGGGTACATTCGCGGCCATAACGCTGTTTACCTACTTCATTCTCGTCATCCATTTCTCGAGGCGCTTTTGCGCCACCCGCCACGTCACTAAATCCGCGACCACCGACCACGTATTACTCGCCATGTTAGCACTGTTCATGGCGCTCATGGCTGGCATTTCCCTAGGTTTCATCGGTAACAACTTGTGGGGCGAAAACGGCGTGCCGCCAGCCATCCGCATGGGCCTCGCAGTTATGATGCTGACGCTAATTATCGAGGCACAGCGGCGCATGCCTATCGTCATCATGTTCTACCTAATCATCGGGTATTACTACGGTGGCGGCGTCGGCGGCATTACCTGGGGGCTGGAGAATGACGGGCTGCAGTTGATAACGGCGGCCAGTATCGTCGCCTTTCTGATTGCTTTTGAGCCGGTAGTGCGTGGCGTTATCCACCTTTCCGGCGCCGAAGCCAAGGCTCGGGATGCAGCGCGACACGGCGGTGTACCTTACTACGATTGGTTCTTGTTCGTGCTGATCGGCATTTCGTCCATGTACGTGGCCATCACCTATGAAGGGATGGGCGGCGTTCTGGACGAGCTGAATTTCCGGATTGGCGATCCGCACCTGTTCGACATCCTGATGGGGACCGCCTTGGTCTTGATCGTTGTTGAAGCGGCCCGGCGCACGTCGGGTATCTCTCTTCCGATTATCACCAACCTGTTCGTCATGTATGCGCTGTTTGGCCTGTATTTCCAGTATCCGCTGGTCAACCCGGGCACCTCATGGCCGGCGCTCATTGACCATCTTTACCTGAAGGGCGAGGGCATCAACGGCCGCCCGGTTTTCGTGGTCGCCACCTACGTGTTCCACTTCGTGCTGTTCGGCATGGTCGCCATCCGCGTCGGGCTGGGGCAAATGTTTATCGATCTAGCGCATTGCGTCGCTGGGCGTTTCGCTGGCGGACCGGCCAAGGTCAGCGTATTGGCGTCGGGCATGATGGGCATGATTTCTGGGTCATCCATCGCCAATACGGTGATGACCGGCTCACTCACTATCCCGACCATGAAGCGCATTGGCTACAAACCGCACTTCGCCGGAGCGGTCGAGGCGGCGGCTTCAACCGGCGGACAAATCACCCCGCCCATCATGGGTTCGGCGGCCTTCCTAATGGTCGAGTTCCTGGAAATTCCACTGAAGAACGTCATCTTGGCGGCGATCATTCCGGCGTCCATGCACTTCCTGGGCGTGCTGATCATGGTACATTTCGAGGCCAAGCGGCTGGGGCTTCGGGGCTTGCACGATCACGAATTGCCAAAGCTGATGAAGGTTCTGGCCAGCCGCTGGCTGACCTTCATTCCGTTCATAGG
The DNA here is from genome assembly GCA_913048145.1 of uncultured Rhodospirillaceae bacterium. Classification (GTDB taxonomy): domain Bacteria; phylum Pseudomonadota; class Alphaproteobacteria; order Rhodospirillales; family Casp-alpha2; genus UBA3470. The sequence goes on along the minus strand of CAJWVP010000196.1, from coordinate 3,654 downwards.
CATCATCTATATGATCTTCAGTGGGTACACGCCCTATTGGGCGGCCTTCTGGGCAATCAGCGCCGCACTTTCCATGGGATTTGGCAAAACCTTTATCGGATGGGCTGCTAGCCGGTTCTTCAACATCAAAGAAGAACGCGCGACCAAGTACATTGCTTGCGACTCCATTAATCTCAGAGGATTTATCGATGCCTTCCAGATGGGCGGCAAGTATGCGCTTTCTGTTGGCGCGGCAGCGGCTACGGTGGGGATTATTATCGGTGTTCTAACCGTGACCGGCACGCCTTTCAACATCGCTGCAATGGTCAACGCCTTTGCGTCAGATTTCGGTGCCTTGATCAGCGCCCTTGATCCCACCGGCTTGCTGACGGTGCATTCCGCGACACTGTTTATGACGCTAGTTCTGGTGGCAGTATCCTGCATCATCATGGGCGCCGGCTTGCCGACAACCGCCACCTACCTGGTGCTCGCCACCATGGCGACGCCGGCCTTGGCAGTGCTTGGCGTCGATGCCATGCAGACACATTTTTTCGTCTTTTATTATGGCGTCCTGGCAGACATTACCCCACCTGTGGCGTTGGCCGCTTACGCCGGCGCTACCATCGCACAGGCACCACTGATGCAGACCGGCAACACGGCGTTCCGGCTGGGTGCGGCGAAGGCGCTTGTGCCTTTCGTATTCATGTACGCGCCGTCAATGTTGTTGGTGCTGGACAACTTTACATGGGAGGAGTTCTTCATCGCCACCGGCGGCAGTGCCTTAGGTATCGTCATGCTGGGCGCAGCCCTGACAGGTTACTTCGTTGCCGACATGCGGCCTTGGCACCGCTGGTTGCTGGGCATTGCGGCGATCTTAGTGGTGGCGCCCGGATTGAATTCCGGTTTCATCGGCATGGTACTGGCACTGCCCATTTTACTGCTGCAGTTAACGGCTTGGCAAATAGGGCGGCAAACGGCGGCGAAATAACCACAAAGAGTCACGAGCCGTCTTTCTCTCCTATCTTTCTAATTCGCGGCCAAACATCCCGGTGAGGACCTGGATGATTACCTGACTTTCTTTGTCTAGATCAAGATATTCGGTATTCTCAAGCTTAACTTTTAGGAAATTCTTGCGCCAAAGAACTTCGCCGCCATACCGCTGGCGCAGCCAGACGTGACGGGCTCCATCAACCTATACAGGCTTAGTGCCATGATAATAGACGTGCGCGCCCATTTGAGCCTGGCGCTGAAGGAAATGGACACCGGCGAAATTATGGCTGTCGAACTGGAACAGGGCAGTGCCTCTAGACGCTGCTGGCGGATTGGATCGGCGATGGAATGGGTCTGCCGACGCATTTTTGAGGGAGTAACTCGGCGACCCTCGACCCCATGTGCCAGAAGTTTTCCAGCGATGTCTGCCGGTTTAAGGAAAACCTTATAGTTGTCCTCGACATCAACCGTTTGAGGGGCATCCACCGGGGAGGGGGCCTTAACCTGATTTGAGGTAATTTGCCGCGTCAACGGCACCATAGGTGAGGATACCATCCGCGCCAGCGCGTTTGAACGCAGCCAATGTTTCCATTAAGACCTTGGGATAATCCAGCCGCCCTGCTTCGCCGGCGCCGCGCAGCATGGCGTATTCGCCGGATACGTTGTAGGCGAAGGTGGGCATGCCGAAGGATTCCTTGACCCGCCAAACCACGTCCAGGTAGGGCAGGCCCGGCTTGACCATCACCATGTCGGCGCCCTCGGCGATATCCAAGGCCACCTCGCGAAGCGCCTCGTCCGTGTTACCCGGGTCCATCTGGTAGGTTTTCTTGTCGCCCTTCAGTGCATCACCGGAACCCACGGCGTCGCGGAAAGGATCATAAAATCCGGAGGCGTACTTGGCCGCGTAGGACATGATCGCCACGTGTTCGAAGCCATCCCCGTCCAGGGCAGCACGGATCGCGCCGATGCGTCCATCCATCATGTCTGAGGGCGCGATCACGTCACAGCCGGCCTGGGCCTGGACTAGGGCCTGCTGGCACAAGACATCTACCGATCCATCATTGACGATGATGCCGTCCTGGACAATGCCATCGTGCCCATCGGAATTGAACGGATCCAGCGCCACATCACACATAACTCCGATATCGGGAACGCTGTCCTTGATGGCGCACACAGCCCGGCAGACCAGGTTGTCCGGATTGACCGCTTCGCGGGCGTCGGGTGTCTTCAGGTTATCGTCTGTGTAAGGGAAGATGGCGACCATCGGGATGCCCAGGCCCCAGGCCTGGCCAACCGCTTCGCCGATCAGGTCGCAGCTCAGACGGTCGACACCAGGCATGGATTCCACCGGCACTCGCTGGCTTTCCCCATCGACCACGAAGACGGGCCAGATCAAGTCGTCCACAGTCACCTGGGTCTCACGCACCAGCCGGCGCAGCCAGTCGGTGCGGCGGTTGCGGCGCATGCGGGTGGCGGGGAAGCGGGCAGGGGGGAAACTGTCGGTCATGGTTTGCTCAGGGGTCCGTGGTCGGGTTTTCGGGCGGTCGGAAACAGGCCAACGTTGCGTTCGACGCTGCTTTTGTCAATGCCTTGGCGGCTCAAATCGACTGGCATACGGCATGTCCGATGCGCAATCGTTGCGTCATCTGCTGTATTTCGCCGATCCCATGTGCTCGTGGTGCTGGGGCTTTTCGCCGGTCATGGACCGGGTGAAGGAAAAAACCGCCGACACGGCCGACCTGCAGATCTTTGTCGGCGGGCTTCGGCCGTTCACCGATCACGCCATGACCGACCGGGACAAGGACTACGTGCGAAACCATTGGACGCACGTCGCCGAAGCCTCGGGTCAGCCGTTCGACTTCAAGTTCTTCGAACGCAGCGATTTCACCTACGACACCGAGCCCGCGTGCCGGGCCGTCGTGGCGGTCAGGCGCGTCGCGCCGGAACTGGCGCCTGCTATGCTGGCCAGGCTGCACAAGGCGTTTTATGCCGAAAACAAGGACACCACCGACCCGAAGGTACTGGCCGAACTTGCCAATGAAGTGGGCGTCCCCCTGAGTGAGTTCGAAATCGCCTTTCAGGATCAGGATACGAAACAGGAAACGCTGGCCGATTTCTATTACGCCCAGCGCTCGCAGATTACCGGCTTCCCGACACTCGTCGGCGTCGCGGAGGGAGAAGACCCGGTCGCGCTGACCATCGGCTTCCGGCCGTGGGAGAATCTGGAACCCGCACTGGATCAGTGGCTGGCATCTGCGACCAATTAGGATCGGACGTCATCCTGAACTTGATTCAGGATCCATGAATATCGTCAAAATCCATAGCGATGCATTTTATGGGCCCTGGATCGCGTTCAGGGCGACGAAAACAAGCTCCTTATACGCCGCCAATCAAGCCCTCATCCCTTGACAGCCGGGGGTTCGGCTGGCCATATCGCGCCCCTGTACAGGTCCCGGCCGCCGAAAACCCATCCAGGCTGCCAACCCTTGGGGAGCGACAATGAAAGAGACCCTTCGCACGGTCATCTATGCGGTATTGATCGCGCTTTCGATCCGCGTGGCGGCGTTCGAACCGTTTTCCATTCCGTCGGGATCAATGGTGCCGACACTGCTGGTCGGCGACTACCTTTTCGTTTCCAAATACGCCTACGGGTACAGCCGTTATTCGCTGCCGTTCGGGTTGCCG